>CALISV010000131.1 GCA_938041615.1 uncultured Campylobacter sp.
TCACTTTCTGTATCCAGTGCTGATGTTGCTTCATCCAATATCATAATAGGTGGATTCTTCAGTACAGCACGGGCGATGCTTAGACGCTGCTTTTGTCCGCCTGAAAGCTTGTGCGGATAGGCAAATTTCTTATCACTTAGCCCAACACTTTTTAGCAACTCATCGGCTCTTTTTTCTGCACTTGCTTTATCTAAAATTCCCGCTTTTATCGGAGCTAGGGTTAAATTTTGCAAGACGTTTTTATTTGCAAAAAGGTTAAAGTGCTGAAAAACCATGCTCACTTTTTGACGGATTTTGTTTATATCCGTTTTTTTGTCCGTTATATCCTCGCCGTTTATCTTTATGTGCCCGCCGCTTGGCTCTTCTAAGCGGTTTATGCAGCGCAAAAAGGTGCTTTTGCCGCCGCCGCTTGATCCTATGATAGCGATGATTTCGCCTTGTTTGATATCTACGCTGATGTCGTCTAGGACGCGCAAATCACCGTAATTTTTACTCAAATTTCTAATCTCAATCATGGCGATTTAGCCTCCTCTCTAAAATTTTAACCAAAAACGTAAAGAACTTCACGCTGACGTAGTAAACTATACCCGTGAAAATAACTGGCTCCGGGCTATAAAACACCGCTTGCAGGCTCTTGCTTTGCATCGTGATGTCTATGACGCTGATGTAGCCTACGACCGAAGTCTCTTTAAATAACGAGATAAATTCGTTCGCAAGCGCAGGCAAGATGTTTTTGGTCGCCTGCGGGAAGACTACCTCGCGCATCGAAACAAAGTAGTTTAGACCCATCGCCCTTGCGGCTTCCATTTGTCCTTTATCGACGCTATTTATGCCGCTACGCACGATTTCTGCGACGTATGCGGAGCTGTTTAGCCCAAGCGCGATCAAAGCGACGTAAAAGTTATCGCTCCAGGTCGCGAAAATCACGACCGAAAATATAAGAAGCTGCAAAATAATCGGCGTTCCGCGCAGGATATCGACGTATTCGTCGATGAGAAAGCTTAAAATTTTGATATTTAAAAACTTTAAAAACGCCAAAATAAAGCCCAAAGTCACGCCGATAGCCGTGCCGCCGATAGTGAGTCCCAGCGTCACGCCGTAGCTTTTAAGGTAAGCTAGACGTTGAGCCTCGTTTAACTCCGTCGGATAAAAATAGTAAACGCCCGCGGAGACGATGACGACGAAAAACAACGCCCTGAAAAATTTTTCGTTTAGCATTTCTTAAACCTTAAAAGTGTAATGAGGGTTAATAATACGGAAAAAAATATAAATTTAACCTTTTTTACGCGAAAAAATTATCTTTTAAACAAATTTATCATATTATCGTAACTCAAATTTAAAAAACCGAGGGAAATTTAATGGACTATGCACGCTATATCGCCATCGCGCTGTATTTTGGATTTTTGCTTTTCGTGGGGCGATACTCTTATAACAAAAACGCCAATATGGGCGAATACCTGCTCGACAACCGCCGCCTAGGGCCGGTCGTAACCGCGCTAAGCGCCGGAGCTAGCGATATGAGCGGCTGGATGCTGCTTGGCGTGCCGGGCGCGCTATATGCCACTGGGCTTGCTACGATTTGGATGGTTTTGGGGCTAGTTATAGGAGCGTATTGCAACTACCTATTTTTAGCAAAGCGCCTGCGCGTCTATACCGAGGTTGCCAGCGACAGCATCACGATTCCAGATTTCTTGCAAAATCGCTTTAAAGACGAGACTAAAATTTTACGCATAGTCTCCGGCCTTTTGATTTTGATATTTTTCACGCTTTACGTGAGCAGCGGGATAATCGCAGGCGGCAAGAGCTTTGAGAGCTTTTTTGGCCTAGATTTTAAATTTGGCGCGATTTTTACGCTCGCTATCGTCGTTTTTTACACGTTTTTCGGCGGATTTCGCGCGGTTTGCATCACGGATGCGTTTCAGGGCATGCTGATGTTTTTGGTGCTCGTCGCCGTGCCGATAGTGGCGTTTTGTAATCTAAATTTGCCAGACGGCGCTACCTTTTGGAGCGAGGTGGCAAAATACGGCAAAAACCACCTAAACGTCTTTTACGACCAGACTTTTTTAAGCATCTTAGGACTCATGGCGTGGGGGCTTGGGTACTTCGGACAGCCGCACATCATCGTTAGATTTATGGCGATACGAAGCTCAAAAGAGCTAGCCCAAGCGCGCCGCATCGGCATCGGCTGGATGGCGATCGGCTTAGCCGGAGCGATGATGAGCGGGCTTATCGGCTTTGTGTATTACAGCGAGTTAAATTTACCTCTAGCAGACCCCGAGAAGGTCTTTTTGCAGCTTGGCGAGACGCTGTTTCATCCGTTTTTCGTGGGTATCATCATCTCAGCCGTGCTTTCAGCCATCATGAGCACGATCTCTAGCCAGCTTTTGGTTAGCGCAAGCTCGGTGACGCAGGACTTCGTGTTTGCCTTTTATAAAAAAGAAATCTCGCAAAAAGCTCAGGTCGCCGCTGGCAGATACGCCGTCGTGGCCGTCGCGCTCGTGGCTACCGCGCTTGCTTTTAGCTTTAACGAAAGCGTGCTAAACGTCGTTGGTTACGCGTGGGCTGGCTTTGGCGCGAGCTTTGGGCCTGTGCTGCTTTTTAGCCTTTATTGGCGCAGGATGAGCGCGCTAGCGGCGCTTCTAGGCATGATAACGGGCGGGGCGACGGTGATCGCGTGGATAGCGCTTGGGCTAAATTCTTACGTTTACGAGATATTGCCGGGCTTTGCGGTTTCTTGCGTCGTGATTTATCTCACCAGCCTTTACGGCGACGCGATAGACAAGATGAGCAACGAGCCAAACTCGGCCACCGTGCAGGACGAATTTGAAAAAATGAAAACGAGGCTGTAAATGCAAAGTAGCGTAAAATGTAGCAACTGCGGCGCCGAGGTCGATGTAAATTTGGCTCTTAAAACCGAGCTTGAGCTTGAAATGAAGCAAAAAATGGCGGCGGCTAGGCGAGAATTTGATAAAGAGATCGAGGCTAAAAGAGCGCAATATAAGGAGCATCTAGACGCTTTAAGCGCGAAGGAAAAAGAATTCGACGCTAAATTTGCCGCAGCTTTAAACGCTAAAAAAACCGAGCTCGAAAATGAGATAAAAGCAAAACTCGAGGGCGAAAATTTAAATATAGTAAATGCCCTAAAAACCGAGCTTGAAGCCAAGTCAAAGCAGATAAACGAGCTAAATTTAAAGACGCTTGAGATAGAAAAGCTAAAACGCGAAAAGAGCGAGTTTGAAAGCGCGCTGATGGCTAAAACCGAGGCTGAGCTAAGCAAGCGCCTAAGCGAGGAAAAAGAGCGACTAGGCAAGGCTTTGGCCGAGCAAAACGAGCTAAAATTTAAGCAAAAAGACGAGCAGCTAGAGGCGCTAAAAAAGCAGCTAAACGAGGCGCAAAGGCGCATAGAGCAGGGCAGCGAGCAGCTACAAGGCGAGACGCAGGAGCTTGCTATCGAGGCGTGGTTGCGGGAGAAGTTCGTATTTGACACCATAGACGAGGTCAAAAAGGGCGCAAACGGCGCGGACGTGATGCAGATCGTAAATACCCGAGAGGCGCAAAACTGCGGCAAAATCTACTACGAGAGCAAACGCACGAAAAATTTCTCAAACGAATGGATAGAAAAATTTAAGGCCGATATGCGTGCCTCTGGCGCCGACGTCGGGGTGCTAGTTAGTGAGGCTCGCCCAAAGGAGCTAGAGCGCATGGGGCTGGTTGAAGGCGTATGGGTGTGCAACTACGAGGAGTTTAAGGCGCTTTGTTTCGTGCTAAGGCAGGGCGTCGTGGAGCTAAATTTCGCCAGGAACTCCGCGCAAAACCGCTCAAACAAGATGGAGATGCTCTACTCGTATCTCGTCAGTAACGAGTTTAAGATGCGTATCGAGGCTATCGTGGAGGGATTTTCTGCGATGAGCGAGGAACTGGAGCGCGAGAAAAACGCGATGAAACGCATCTGGAAGAGCCGCGAAAAACAGATCGAAAAGGTGCGCGACAACGCGATCGAGATGTTTGGCTCGATAAAGGGGATCGCAGGAAATGCGATAGGGGAGATAAAGACGCTGGAGCTGGGGTTTGATGCGGGCGATTTTGATTCCCCATAAATGACGGATTTTAGAATAAATTTTTCTGCGCCCGCCGCAGTCACGCACGACCAGTCTGCTCCTTTGCGGGTAAGAAAAATTTTGGCTCAAGATAAGTTAAAAACTTTCAAAGTAGTTTTTAACTATGATCCTGTCGATGAAAAATAAGTATATAGTCCGTCCCCGAATTTCAGAGAAGAAATTTAGAGAAATTCTCAAGTATTTTACAGAGGATATAGAGGCTACTAAAATAGCAAATTTAACCGGGATTTCTAGAATTTCCATCAACAAAATTCTAAAAAATATCAGAATTTTAATGGCTAGCGAGTGTGAAAAAATAAGTAAGTTTAGCGGTGAGATTTCCAGCTTGCAAGCTCGCCTAGAAGCTTCGCTTTGAGATTGACGAAAGCTACTTTTACTTCGCTTCGCTCGTAACTGCGAGCAGAACGGTATGCTTAAAAGAGACGGCAAAGTCTATACCCAAATAGTTAAAAACTGCTCGGCTAGCGAGTTGATACCCATACTACCCAAATATAGCGAGCTTGATAGCTCTACTATATACTCTGATTGTTGGAAAGCTTATGATGGATTAGTAGATTATGGAGCTAAAGCTCATTATAGAGTAAAGCATTCTAAGAATGAATTTGCTAATGGTAAAAATCATATAAACGGCATTGAGAATTTCTGGGGATATGCTAAACATAGATTATCTAAATTTAAAGGGATTAAAAAAGAGAATTTCTTGCTTCATCTTAAAGAGTGTGAATTTAGATATAATAACAGTAAAGATACAAAAACATTCTATCATATTTTACTAAAGATGATAAGAGAGAATCCGCTTAACTTATCTTGAGCCTTATAAATTTAGCCGTTCTAGTTAAAGTAGCATTAGCGCCGTTTGCAGGCGTATATCAAAAATTGTTAAGAGTAGAAAAAATTTGCGCATTGCGGCGCAAAGCATAGCGCATAGGAAGCGGTAAATTTAGCTGAGTGGCTCAAAGCCAAAACGGCTAAAATAGGTGAAATCTGCCTATTTTTTACCGAAAAAGTCGCCTGCGATCCTAAAGATATCATCTACGATCGAGCCGTCTTTGTTCTGATCCAAAAACTGCGTAAGCATAGACATCATGGAGCCGTTGTCCGCGGAGTCTTGCAAATTTGAGGCTTTGAGCTGATTGTTTAGCATGCCCGCGATCATCGGCGCAATCATCGGTAGCAGAGTCTTGATGGAGTCTGTACTGATGCCTAGCTGCGAGCCTACGTCGCTAGCTAGAGCCCTGCTGTTTTCTTTCGAGCCCGTTAGTACGCCTAGTAGCTCGTTGCCTTCGGCGACACTGACGTTTTGCGGGGTGTTGGCCATCTCGTCAAGGTTTGAGCGGCGGATCATCTCTAGAAAATTTGACGAATCTGAATCTGATTTAAAATTTTCGTTCGCTCTTTGCATGAAAATCGGCGCGACCTTAGAAATCACGGCCTCTATGTCGTTTGTGTCCAGTCCGCTTTTTTTGCGACATCGCATCTAACATACCGCCGGAGTTGCTCAAAAGTAGCTTTAGTATATCCATTTTTATCCTTTTGATTTTTTCGCGAGTTTAAAATTTGACCGCCACTTGTTTAGGTTTAACGAGGCGGCGGCCGACAAGCCAAGATGGCTTATTATTTGTAGTTTTTGATCGCCGCGTCTAGGATCTCTTTTGCGGCGTTTGCATCTTTAAATTCTTTAACCTTGACCCATTTGTTAGGCTCTAAAATTTTATAAGTTTCAAAGAAATTTTTGATCTTATTTAGCGTGGCCTCAGGTAGGTCTTTGTAGCTTTTGATCGCGTCAAATCGCGGGTCGATCTTGGTGACTGGTACGGCTAGCAGTTTCTCGTCCATACCTGCTTCATCTTCCATCACGAGCACGCCGATGAGACGGCACGGGATCACGCTACCTGCTTGCAAAGGGTATTCGTTTAGCACCAAGATATCGGCAGGATCGCCGTCTGCTGCGAGCGTGTTTGGCACGAAGCCGTAGTTTGCCGGGTAGAACATTGCCGAGTAGAGCACGCGATCGACCACGACCGCGCCGCTATCTTTGTCGATTTCGTATTTTATGTTCGAGCCGTACGGAATCTCGATCACGGCGTTGATTTTGTCTGGGTTTGAACCTGCTTTGATTTTTGAAACGTCCATTTTTATCCTTTGTAAAGCTCCTATCACGCGGCGTTTTGTAGCAAAAAGCTTTGAGATACTTGCCTTGAAATTTGAGTAAGAGATTATATAAAATCTCGGCTAAATTTGGAGTAAAACGAGAATTTTTGCGAGCTAAAATTTGACGGGCTTTACGGCGGTAAATTTGATGCTAAAAAGTAAAATTTGTAAATTTTGAGGGAATTGAAAATTAGGGGAAAATTTAAGGCGGCGAACCGCCCTAAAATTATTTGATTATTTCGATAGTTTTTACGTCGATAGAGGTTTTCATAAAATCTTTATCGACCTCACCGTAGATGCGCACAGGCGTATTTTCATCGACGGTTACGCCTCTCCAGTCTTTGTGATCGATCTCGACTTCGATCGTGTCGCCGTTTTTATCGACGAACTGGTAGTGCTCAGGGCGAAACTCGGAGACGATCTTGCCCTCAAGCACGACGCGAGCGTCATCCGGTAGCGCTAGGGCTTGTTTTACGGTACTTGCGCTCATGGCGCCTTTACCGACGAAGCCGCCTTGATTTGTTGCGTTTTGCGCGCTTGAGCCAGTAAATCCGCCTGCTGCAAACATTGCGCTAGCAAGAGCCGCTGATAAAACTATTTTCTTAAACATTACGTATCCTTTAAAATTTTATGTGATTTTCGTGAAATCATAGTGCGGATTTTAATGATATTTCGTGAATTATTTGTTAATTTGTATTTATGGAAAGCTTAAATTTAGAGCCTGGCTTGAGGCTCTAAATTTAATATTTATAGGCTATTTACGAGAGCCTTGACGTCGGCCACGATAGGCTCGATCGCACGCTCGCCGTTTACGACGTGAAGCAGGCCTTTTTCTTTGTAAAATTTTCGTATCGCCTCGATCGGCTCCAAATAAACCTTCATGCGGTTGTTGAAAACCTCGTTGTTGTCGTCGGCTCCGCGTGCTCGTCCGAGTACTCTCTCGCGTGCGACGGCTTCGCTAACGTCCACTTCGATCACGCCTTTTAACGCGATCTCGTTTTGCGCGGCTAGCACCTTGTCTAGCTCGGTCATCTGCTCGACGCTGCGTGGATAGCCGTCGATGATGACGTTTGATTTTTCCGAGCTTTTGATCGCCGAGACGATCGCGTTTACGACGACGTCAAGCGGGACTAGGTTACCCTTCGAGATGAAACCGTCTATTAGTTTGCCTAGCTCTGAGCCGCTGGCAACCTCTGCGCGTAGCAGATCGCCGGTCGAGAAGTGCGCAAATTTAGCATCTTCTTGCGCAATTAGCGATGCGTCGGTGGTTTTGCCGGAGCCTGGAGCGCCGATGATTAAAAATAGTTTTTTCATAAATTTTCCTTTAAACGGCTTGCCTTTTTCTGCTTATACTTCGCTCGATTTTAAATTTTAAGCTCGATGAACTACGTGTTCTATCTGCATTAAAAATTAAAATCCGCCTCGTCTAAGCAAAAAATACTTCGCCTTTTCTTTAAAATAAAAAATAAAATTCAATAAATTTGTAGCGGAAGTATCGCCAAGCTAGACTAGGCGGTTTTAAAATTTAAGCGTGCGCTAGGCGTGTAGCCTGCGGAGCGTAAAATTTTAAAACCAACGACGTATAGCGCAGCGAGACGACGCTTTATAGTTTATTTTTCTTTTTCTCGCAGCCTTAACCCTAATTCCCTCAACTGCTCGCCGCTAGCTTCGCTAGGCGCCT
>CALISV010000132.1 GCA_938041615.1 uncultured Campylobacter sp.
TTCTGTGCCGCGATAGCGCTTCACGGCGAGGTGTTTACGCTCGGACAGATCGAGGTCGTAGAAAATATCGGCGGCGTGCAAAAAAGCGACACGAACGTCGTGACCATCGATGAGCAGCAGATGCAAAAGGATGAGATAAAGCGTCTCTCGCAGGTCGCTTACAGCACGCCAGGCGTTTACGTGGATAAAAAAAGTCCGCGCGCCGAGCAAAATTTCTACGTTCGCGGCTTTGACGCGCGCAGAGTGCCGCTTTATATCGACGGTATTCCCGTTTATATCCCGTATGACGGCAATGCGGACTTTGGACGTTTTACGACATTTGATCTAAGCCAAATCAACATCTCAAAAGGCTCTAGCTCCGTGCTCTACGGTCCAAATACGATGGGCGGCGCGATAAATTTGATCACTAAAAAACCTACAAAAGAACTTGAAGGTAGCGTCGGCTACGGCTTTGAGACGGGTAGAAACGCCAAGACCTACGGCAACAACGTTGATTTCAGTATCGGCACCAAGCAGGAGCTATTTTACGTGCAAGCCGGCGGCAGTTATATGGAGGATGCGGGTCAGCAGATGTCTCGTAAATTTAAAGGTGACGCAAACGGCAATGAAGACGGCGGCAGACGCGATAACTCCGTGCAAAGAGATAAAAAAATAAGCTTTAAAGTAGGTATCACTCCAAATGAGACAGATGAGTACGCCATCACATACGTAAATCAAAAAGGCGAAAAAGAGCAGCCGATGTATGCTGGTAGATATACGACTTTTTCCAATAAAGATCGCATATGGGAGTGGCCACGATGGGACAGGGAGAGCATATATTTTCACTCGCATACGCAGTTTGCAAATAGTCTTTATGTAAACACCAAAGCTTTTGCAGATGAGTTTAAAAATGAGATGTATGACATAAGTAATCTTGAAGATAGCAAGTACAAGGATAAAGCGCACGGCTTTGGCTTGGAGCTTGGCGGCGATATAGGCGACAAAGATACGCTTAAATTTGCTACTAGTTACAAAAAGGATAAACACTCAGGATATAAGATACACTACACCGGTCCGTTTGGTACTGAACCAACCGTAACATTTGCGGATAAGACTTACAGCTTTGCGCTTGAAAACACTTATAAATTTACGGATTTGACTAAGTTAATTTTAGGCGTTAGTTACGACACGAGAGATGCCGTAAAATCCGAAGACTATATCCAGTTTCGAGGCGGCGGCGGCGGTGGTGGCGGAGGAGGAGGAGGAGGTAGAAATCCAGCCAACTACAAGCTAACCTCTTTTGACGTAGGCAAAAAGCATGCCTTTAACTATCAAGCTGCCATCAAACACAGTTTTGATGGCAATGACGAATTAAGTCTAAGCTACGCCAAAAAGACTTATTTTGCCAGTATGAAAGATAGGTATAGTGAGAAGTTTGGGCGAAATTTTGCAAACCCGTATCTAAAACCCGAAGTAGCAAATCACTATGAAATCGGCTATCAAAGAAATTTTGACGAGTTTTTAAGACTAGAAACCGCGGTATTTTACTCAAAAGTTAAAGATGCTATAGGAACTACGAGTGTTACTAAATTTGCACAAACCAGAGAAATGAACGTAAACGTTGACAAGGCCGAGTACAAAGGCTTCGAGCTTGGTGCAGCCTATTTTGCAACGCAAAATTTAGAGCTAGGCGGCAACTACACTTATATGAGCGCAAAATACAAAGAAGCTGGCAAAGACGCGCTGGTCTATGATCTGCCAAAACACAAAGGATTTTTGTATGCAGATTATAAATTTATTCCAAAACTTAGCCTATATCTCTCTCAAGAGCTAAGCTCAAGTATGTGGTCTAGAGTACCAACTGGCAGAACTACGCACATAGATTACAAAATCGCTGGTTTTGGCGTGACGAATGTAAAGCTTACCTACAAACCGACGGAGAATTTAAGCGTCGAGGCTGGCGTATCAAATTTGTTTGATAAAAACTACGAGTATAGAGAAGGCTATCCGGAAGAGGGAAGGGTATTTTTCACGAATTTAAGATACAAATTCTAATTAGAATTTTCAAGGCGGATCGCTCCAAAAATGAGTTGGTCCGCATAAAATTCGACTCTATTTATATAATAAAATCTATTTTAAAATTTCTTTAGCTATACTTTACAAAATTATTCTAAAGGCGAAAAATGTTTAAAAGAATTATCTTGTTTTTCTTTGCGTTTTTGAGCTTTTGCTTTGCGATGACGCCTGAGCAGATCAAAGACTACATCGCGCAAAATAGCGAAAACATAGCTCAGCTGCAAGGCACTCCGTCTAAAATTTACGCCAGCTCGCCGCCGCTTTTATATATGCTTTACGCGCTTGATCCCGCTAAAATCAGCGGCACGAATTTCGAATGGAACGACTACGAGCGGCCTTACGTCAAAAAAGAGGTGCAAGAGCAGCCCGTCGTGGGCGGCTTTTTCGGTCAGGGTAAAATTCCAAACGTCGAGATGCTGCTACGCCTAAATCCAGATCTCATCCTCGTAAACGCAAGCTCGCGCAACACTAAAAAGATGAGCGAGGTTTTTGGCTCTATCAAAAAGCCGATGCTCTATCTAAGCGCGACGAAGCTCGAGGATTATCTGGACGGGTTTGAAATTTTAGGCGAAGTGACGGGCAAGCAGGAGCGCGCCGCACGTCTCATAAGTTATGCGCGCGAATCGCTAAATTTAACCGCGCAGATCGAGGAGTACATCAAGAAAAACAACCTGCAAAAGGTAAAAATTTACTACGCGCAAGGCGGCGACGGGCTAGCTACCGAGTGCGAGGGCTCGTGGCACGCGACGCTCATCGAGCGAGCCGGTGCGCAGAACGTGCATAAATGTAGCGGAGATCCAAACGCCAAATCTTTCGGGCGCGTAAAGATCAGCTTCGAGCAGCTCGTTAAATACGACCCGGACGTCATCCTCATCTACGAAAAAGAGCTGTTTGATAAAATTTACGGCGATCCGAAGTGGCAGCTGCTGGGCGCGGTGAAAAACAAAAAAGCCTACTACATCCCGCGCGAGCCCTTTTCGTGGTTTGACCGCCCGCCTTCGTTTATGCGGTTTTTGGGGCTAAAATGGCTGGTAAATTTAATCTACCCCGAGGCGTTTAAATTTGACATGCTTTCCCAGACGCGCGAGTTTTACAAGCTATTTTTGGATCTTGAGCTCACAGACGAGCAAATTTATAAAATTTTAGGACGGGGCGCCGAGTGAGTAAAGAAAAATGAGCAAAAAGGCGTTTGCGTTTTTGGCCCTGCTGCTGGCGCTTTGCGTCGCGGGTTCGCTGCTGCTGGGCAAATACGGCTTTGGCGCAGGCGATTACGCGCGCTACGTCACGGCACTGCTGCGAGGCGAAAGCTTAAAAGATTTCGAGGTCATGCACACGCTCTTGCTCGATATCCGCCTGCCGCGCATACTTGCCTGCGTGTTCATCGGCGCTAGCCTCGCGATCAGCGGCGCGGCGTATCAGGCGATGTTCGTAAACCCGCTCGTTAGCCCTTCGATACTAGGCGTTCTAAGCGGCGCGGGATTTGGCGCAGCGGTCGGGATGTTTTTTAAGCTCAATGAATATCTCATTCAGCTTAGCACATTTGGCTTCGGCTTTCTTGCCGTGGCCGTGGCGCTGGGCGTCTCGGCGCTGTATTCGCGCAGCGGTAGCGTCATCGTGCTAGTTCTTGGCGGCGTCATCAGCGGCTCGCTCTTTACCTCGCTGCTCTCGGTGCTAAAATACGCCGCAGACCCGAACGACGCGCTTCCAGCGATCACCTATTTTTTGATGGGCAGCCTCGGCTTTGCGTCCAAGAGCTTTATCCAAATTTCAATCCTGCCGATGTGTGCGGGCGTTTTGCTGCTAGCGCTTAGCGGCAAATACCTAAACGCGCTAAGCCTTGGCGAGGAAGAGGCAAAGAGCCTGGGCGTAAATACGGCGCGGGTTAAAATTTTCATCATCCTAGTCGCCACCTTCGTTAGCGCGCTTAGCGTGACGATCGCAGGCATCATCGGCTGGATCGGGCTTATCGTGCCGCACATCGCGCGCTTTATCTTCGGCGCCGACAACCGCGCGGTTTTAGCTAGCTCGGCGATGATCGGCGCGATATTTTTGCTATTTTGCGACAGCTTCTCGCGGCTCATTTTTACCTTTGAGATCCCCATCGGTATCGTGACCTCGCTATTTGGCATCCCGATGTTTATCATCGTGCTTCGCCGCGCCAAGAGGAGCTTTTGATGCGAGAAAATTTGATAGAAGTGCGAAATTTACGCTTTGCCTACCAGGGCAAGCCCGTACTAAAGGGTATCAGCTTTGACGTCGCGACGGGCGATACGCTAAGTATCCTAGGCGCCAACGGCAGCGGCAAAAGCACCCTGCTTCGCATAATGCTCGGGTTTTTAAAATTTGAAGGCGAGGTGCTAATCGCAGGCAAAAGCGTGCGCGACTACGGCAAAAAGGGGCTCGCCTCGCTCGTCGCCTACGTGCCGCAGACGCACGCGCCGTCGTATGACTACAGCGTCTTTGACGTCGCTCTGATGGGTGCGCTGTGCAGGACGCCGCTGTTTTCTAGCTTTAGTGCGGCGGATAAAAAGCTGGCCGAGCAGGTGCTGGAAAAGATGGGTATCGCGCATCTAAAAAATGCGCCCTACACGAGGGTTAGCGGCGGCGAGCGGCAGCTGGCCTATATCGCGCGCACGCTGGTTCAGGGCGCGAAAGTGATCTTTATGGATGAGCCTACCAACGGGCTGGATTTTGGCAATCAAATTAGGCTGCTCGAGATGATAAAAGCGCTAGGCGACGAGGGTTACACCTTCGTGCAGACGACTCACTATCCGCGCCACGCGAAGTTCGTTTCAAGCTTGACGCTGTTTATAAAAGACGGTGAAATTTTAGCCTTTGGCGAGAGCGAAAAGCTCATAAATGCCGAAAATATAGATAAAATTTACGGCATAAACTACGAAAGATACGAGGATAGATTATGATTTTAGCTTCAAACTACGACGAGATCGACTTTGACGCGCTTTATAAGGCGCAAAAGGCAAGAAGCTCGTTTGGCAAAAAATTTGCCGCAGACTGGGACAAAAAGGCTCCGAGCTTCAACGAGGGCGTGATGAAAAGCGCCTACGCGCAAGAATTTATAGATAAGGTCGATTTTACGGACGTCTCTACGCTGCTTGACTTTGCGTGCGGTGCGGGCGCGTTAAGCTTGCTGGCGGCGAAAAAAGCGGATCAAATTTACGGCTACGACTTTTCGCCTAAGATGTTAGAGTTTGCCAGGCAAAACGCTCAAATTTACGGCGCGCAAAACGTTAAATTTGCGCAAAAAGCCTTTGAGGACGACTGGTCTGACGTGCCTGAGTGCGACGTGGTTTTAGCCTCGCGCTGCCTTGAGGTGGATGATTTAAAGGCTGCGCTTAACAAGCTTCTTTCAAAGACTAAAAAATCGCTTTACATCACGTTTAAGGTTGGCGGTAGCTTCGTGGATGAGGAAATTTTGAGCGCGATAGGGCGCAAGGTGGAGCAAAAGCCCGACTTCGTCTATCTTTTAAACATCTTGTTTCAAATGGGCTATTTGCCTAGCCTTAGCTACATCAAAGCCAGGTGTCATGCAGGTCCTGCTTCGAGTGCCGAGGAACTCATCCAAAAGACGCGCTGGGGGCTTGGCGGCGAGCTAAGCGAAGCTGAAGAGGCGCAGCTGGCGGAGTATTTTAACAGCGGCAAATACACACCAAGGCAAGGATTTATGCACTGGGCGTTCGTGCGAGTGGATAAGGCAAATAGAGCCTAAATTTAAAGCATCTATCTAAAACTTGCTCATAAATTTGAGCAAGTTTAGTGCTCTTTATGCTCCTGCCACCTTTGCTCCTCAAGGTCGATGTGATACAAAAAGGTCCTGATGATCTCTTCGTCGATTTTTGGGTCTTTGTTTAGCTCGAGAAGTGCCTTTCGCTGCTCATTTAGGATCTCAAAATAGGTTTGCCTGACCTCGTCGCTGATCTCGAAATTTTCATTTGAAAGCTCGAAATTCCAAACTTCTTTGAGTTTCTGAAACAAGAAATTCTCCTCATTGCAAAATTTCTCGCTTTGAAATTTAAGCGAAACCTCGGCGATCGCCTTTTTTATCTTGATTCTGGCTAGCTCGTTTGGCATGTGGTCGTTAAAGTCTGGGAATTTGACACTTTTTATAAGTAGTGGCAGAGTTAGTCCCTGAACTACGAGCGTTAGCAAGATAACGACAAAGGTGATAAACAAGATGAGATCTCTATGCGGAAACGGCTCGCTACCAGCCATAGCGGGGATAGAGAGCGCCGCAGCTAGCGAGACTACGCCTCTCATGCCCGCCCAGCCGACGATAAACGGCGTCGCTTTGCCTGGATTGCGATCATCCGCCACGCTGATAAAGCGCTTCATAAACATCGTGATATAAACGGCTCCGTATGATGCCATGAGGCGAATGACGATGAGCACGGCAGTCACCAAAACGCCGTAAGATAGCGCCTCAAGTAGCGATACGCCACTATGCTTTAGTCCGTCTAAAATTTGAGGTAGATCAAGGCCGATCATGGTAAAGGCAAGGCCGTTTAGCAAGAAGATAAAGTTGTTCCAAACGGGCACAGCGTGGATCCTTGTTGAAGCGGTGAAAATTTCGTTTCGTTTTGTCGAGAGATAAAGTCCGCCGCAAACCACCGCCAAAACGCCGCTCGCGCCAAGCTCCTCAGCCAAAATATACATGACATAAGGTGTCGTGATCGTTATGATGGTATCGCTGTTCTCATCGGTTGGCAAGATCCTATGCAAAAAGTAGGCAGCTAATGCCACTACAAGACCGACCAAAACACCGCCAGCCACCATCCAGACAAAGCTTGCAGCCGCCTTGTACCAGATAAACTGCCCAGTAGTCACAGCCACTGCGGCAAAGCGAAAGATGATGAGCGATGATGCATCGTTTAAAAGGCTCTCGCCTTCTAAAATAGCGCTGATCCTGCGCGGTGCTTTGACAAATTTAAGGATCGCAGCCGTGCTCACCGCATCTGGTGGCGAGACGATGGCGCCAAGCATGAAGCCAAGGGCGAGCGAAAAGCCGGGGATCACTAAATTTGCTATCACGGCAACAGCTGCTGCGCTGATAAAAACGACGATAAATGCAAAACTTCCGATCATTCGGCGCCATTTATAGAGTTCTTTTATCGAGTTTGCCCATGCGGCCTCGTAAAGAAGCGGCGGTAAAAAGATGATGAAAATAAGCTCTGGATCGATCCTGATGGTGGGTAAATTTGGCACAAAACTAATGGCAAGCTCGCCAAGGACTAAAAGCACAGGATAGGCGACCTTTAGGCGGTTTGAGACCATTACTAAAGTGATAATGATAGCTAGCAAAGCCAAAAATAGCAGTAAGTGTTCAATCATCTTTTTCCTTTAAATTTATTTTTTGTTGATGCCTAGGCTATCTTTTGTGCCAAAGCTATCGATCAGGCATCTTTTGACCAAATTTGCGATAGATTTTCTTGAAATTTGGGCATTTTCGTTTTTAAATTTCTCCCCTTTTGCCCAGCTCGTGACCTCGTAGTCTATCTCGTTGGCACTACTAAACCACTGCGGACGTATCAGCGTGTAGTCAAGAGCTTAGTTTTCTATGATCTTGGCTGAGTCTACGTAGGGGCTTGGAGCGCGCCTATAACGTAGCCGCCAAGGCTTCCGCTAGCGTCTAAGGATAAAATTTTCATACCTATCCTCAGCACTCTTTTGACAATTATGATTTTGAGAAGCAGGCTACCGATAGCATTTTCAGTGCGTTACCTGATGAAATTTACCTTGAATGGAGTTATGAACAGACAGGTTCTTACAGTGGG
>CALISV010000133.1 GCA_938041615.1 uncultured Campylobacter sp.
GGCATGCGCGCGCGGTTGATTTCCTTATAAAAAAGGGGTTTGTTTTCTAAAAAATTATCTAACATTCATTTAGCATTCCGGCATGACCTTGTTTCTGCCGCCCTGCTTTGCTTGATAAAGCATCTTGTCGGCCTCTTCTATCGTCGCATTCGAGCCCGTACTTGCGCTTCTTATCGCTACGCCGCAGCTTGCCGTCACGTCTATGCGCTCGCCTTTATACATAAATTTAGAATTTTGCACGATTTCTCGCATCTTATCGGCAAATTTGACCGCGTCGCCCAGAGAAATCTCGGGCAGCAAAATAACAAACTCTTCGCCGCCGTATCTACCGACGAAATCAGCCTGGCGGGAGTATTTTCTAAGCATCTGGCCTATGGTAGCCAAGACGACGTCGCCCGCTTCGTGCCCGTAAACGTCGTTTATGCGTTTAAAGTGGTCTATATCAAAAAAACAAACGCCGTAATCGTTGCCGTATCTGTTGTATTTTTGCTCCATTCGCTCGAGCTCTTCAACTAGCGCCTTTTTGGTTCCGGTTTTGGTTAAAAAGTCCTCTTTGCTCTGAGATCTTGCGCTTTCTAGATCAGTTTCTAGCTTATTTACTCTTTCTTGAAGCTCTTTTATGGTCTTTTGATCGTTTACCATCTGCTCGCCCAGCTGTTTAACCTCGCCGTCAAGGGCGTCGGCGATGGTTAGCATCTTGTCCCTGATGCCTTCAAAGCTATCTTCGCGCAAATTTATCGAGCTTAGATCGTCTTTGATGTACTGCATCGTGCTAGAGCTTTTTGACGAGCTACTGATTAGGCTTACGATTTGGTTATTGATACCGTCTAAAACCTTATCTAGCACGCCCACTTTGCTTAAAATTTCAGCCTTATCTAGCTCGATTCGTTTTTTGGTCAGTTCTTCTATCTTTTCTCTTGTTTGGCCATCTTCGAGCAAGCTCGGATCGCTTTTTAAAATTTTATTTATTTTTCTTACGTCGTCGCTGATTTTATCGGTGATAGAAGGCTCCAGCATCATAGCTATGAGCGGGATTATTTTTTCGTAAATTTGCGTGCTGTCTAGCTCTTTTATAGTCGCATTATCAAGCTCTATGACGATGGATTGCAAATCATCGAATTTTTTTATCCCGTATGAGCCAAGACGCTTTAAAAACGAATCGTCGTAATCGGTTAGAAAATCAAACCACTTGTCTTTTATCTTTTCTACCGTGGCTACGTCAAGCCTTCTGCTTAGCGCCTCTATGCTACTTTCAGAGAGCTCTTTGGCGTTTTTGTTATGCAGGAGGGATATGCTTTGCAAAACCCTTTTATTCATTAGCAAAAGCGCGCTTACGAGCTTTGAGTTGTCTATTATGCTTGGCGAATTTAACCTAGAGGCCATAAACGCAAAAAGCTCGTCCACGTTTTTTACGTTTTTTTGCTTTAGCTGATCTTTAAAATCATCGTTTAGCCTTGCGACGTATTTTTCGAGCTTTTGGCACTCTGGTAAGGTAACGCCGTTTTTTTTCGCTATCTCGCAAAAAACCTCCGCGTAGTTGTCCGGAGTAAATACGAGTCCGCGATCTTTTATCGCCTGTATAGCTTCTCTTATGATCTGATTTACGCTAATTGCCATTTTTTAGCCCCTTTACCGCAAGCACGGCGATATATTCGTCAAAAGCCTCCTGCGAAGCCTCTTTTATAGCGTTATATTTTTCGCTCTCGCTGATAACGCCGTCGGCAAATCTAGTATCCCTTACCTTTTGTGAAACGGTAAAGTCGTGCTCGCCCGAAGTCGTCACCGATAGTATCTTGCCGCCTTTTAGCTTAGTATCGAAATTTAGCGTTAATATCGCCTTATACGACGTCACATAACCGTTTTCGTCGTATAGCAACGCTTGGTAGTTGAGCGATTTGATCGAAACGGTTATCGTCGTAGGCTCGTTTTTATCGTAGCTCATGCGCTTACCCAGCCTTGTTACGATACCCTCCAGCACGCTATCTTTGATCCAGACGCTGTTTTTAGGCTCTTCTTTGCTTATTAGCACGTTTACGTAGACGCGGTCGCCCATTATGTCGTTCGTGATCTTTGAGACGGGCTTATAGCCGCATCCGACCAAGATAAAAGCCGCCAAAAGTAGTAAAATTTTTATCTTCAAATTTTAGCCTTTTATTACGAAATTTACGAGCTTGCCGTTCACGTAAATTTGTTTGATTATCTCTTTTCCTTCTAGCCATTTAGCCGCGCTTTGTCTAGCTAGAGCCAAAACCTCGTCCTCGCTTGCGCTGCTCGGAGCTTCAAATTCGCCGCGCCTTTTGCCGTTAACGGTGATAGCTAAATTTAAGCTATCCTGCTCAAA
>CALISV010000134.1 GCA_938041615.1 uncultured Campylobacter sp.
AATTTGAGCTGAAGCGTTCTTGCGCGTTTTGGCGAGCGCATTTGGGCGGAAAAGGCTAAAAATCTGAGCGAAACAAACCTTTTTATACTCGGTCTTGCCGCCCTTACTTTGATTTACCACTCCTAAACGGCACAGGCAAATTTGCGCGCATCAAGCCGGTTTTATTGATTTTTATCTTCGTTTATCTTTTTTACGGGCTGGCTTGCGAGCGAATTTTAGGTTAAATTTGAGTCGCGATAGGCTTTTGTGCTAAGGTTTGTTTTGCTCTCTGTGCCCTAGGATAAAATCGCTAAAAAACATTACAGACTTTCGTTTTTTGCCGTTTATAATGCTTAAATTTGGCGCCGGTGCTTGATTTGACGCGGATTTTATCAAAAAGGTAAAATTTAAGTAGATTTTTGCTCGTAAATTTAGTCGTGCGGCAAGGCACAGAAGCTTGTTTAAATTTAAAATCGCAATTAGCGAAAACTATTTTTACGCCTTTGCTTGAAAAACGTAGCCGTATCTAAAACGTTGTGATATCGCCGCAACCGACAAAAATAATTTTTACGGTAGCGATGATAAGCGGCGTTCGGTTGCAACGATCGATAGCAAAATTTACGCCGCATTAAAAGTCGGCTTTTTGTTTAAATTCGGCGAGCAAAGCGCCAAATTTAAATCGCATTCAAATTTAAGCCCCAAGGTCTAAAATTTACCTTGAGTATAGCGCTTAAACTCGCAAAAAGTATAAATTTGACTACAAATGACACAAATTTTAGTAAATAATAATTTATATTACCAACTATAAAGAAGTTTTAAATAAAATTTTTGTATATTTAGCAAAAAATATCAGGAAAAACGATGAACTATATGGAACTTCTAAAAAATCACGGCCTCAAAGCCACCCCGCAGCGCCTCAGCGTGCTCAAAATCCTCGACCGTCACACGCATCCGACGATCGATGAGCTTTATGAGGAGATCTGCGCCGAAAACCCGTCCGTATCGCTCGCAACGGTGTACAAAAACCTAAATATGCTAAAGGACGAAGGCCTCGTCGTCGAGGTAAATATGCCAAATCAAAAGGCGCGCTACGACATCTTTAGCTACCCGCACATCCACGTCGTATGTGAGAGCTGCGGGCACGTCGAGGACTATAATTTCTGCGAGGCGCTGAGCGAGTACAAGGAAAATTTGGAAAGAAAGCTCGGAAATTTCATCGAAAAGATGAATGTGCTCGTAACCGTAAAAGACTGCAAAAACTGCCGCCATTAAGCTTTTGGCTCGCTTTTTGGTGGGCTAAATTTTCTCTCGTTTATAGCTTTATAATGAATTAGATTCGGGCTTATGCTAATAAAATTTGCAGCTGTTTTTGATCCTGCAAGTGAGCTTTTTGCCAAGAACAAGTTATGCTTGCGGGTGCTTGGCGGCGCTAAAAGCAGCGACATTGTGCATTTTAATCTGCCATAAATTTATACTAAAGCTCACTCCGCGACGCGATTTACCCAGATCAAAAACTCATCGCTCGGGTTCTCGTCGTCCAGATGCGCGGGCGTGACGAGCTCAAGCGCGGTTTGCGGGATCGTCGTTTTAAACGTCTGTGTTACCCACTGCTGAAATTTCACGTTTGGATGCACGATAAAGTCGTCATTCTCGCTGTTTGGCGACGCGCTAAAATCCTCGTCCCAGCAGATCTCGTCGTATCCGATCGCAAGCAATCGCAAAAAATCAAGCCCGCTGCGAGCCAAAACGCAGGTCATCGTCCAGCCATAGTGCGCACATCGAGCCTCCGAGCCGCTGCTTGATCTCCGCGGCAAGCTCGCGATCCTCGCCGTAAAACCAATACCTTAGCTCCTCGTCGCGATTTTTCGGCTCATCCGTGAAAAAGACGATGTCCGTGCCGCCCTCACGCTCATCGTCGCTCCAGCTCTGCTGTAGCCGATCCTGTGGGTAGAGATAGCCGCGTCTGCGCCCGCCCGCGTCGTCATAAAAGCCGTTTGCTTCGATCCACGCATAAAGCGCCTCAAGTTCGCTTGGCACGCGCATGCCCTGCGGTAGCGCCTCGCGCAGCTGCGCTAACAATAAATTTTCCACGATCGCTCCTTTTGCTAAATTTGCCATTCAAATTTTACTCCGTTTTGGCTAAATTTACGGATATTTTGTCTGATATTTGCGGCGTTTTACGCGCTGCGAAAATGAGAGTATTTTGAAGTTGTACAAAATTTAACGGATAGAAATGTGCCAAATTTCACGATCTAAATTTCACTACTTTAAGACTTCTGAGAAATTGTCCGTTTTAAATTTATCTCGCTTCGGATACGCAGACGATACCGTCATCAAATTTGGTTTTTAGCGTTGCTAAAAGTTGAACGCAAATTTTGCTGTCGTTTGACGGGGCGGAAAAATAGAATTTCATCTAAATTTCAAGCTCGGCTCTTATAAGCGCTTCGTTTTGCGGCGTCAAAAAGCCCGCGATATCCTGCCACATGGAGTGAAAGCCGTATCCGCCGTCTATCATCTCGCTGCGCGCGGCGTCCAGGCTCCAGCCCTGATAGATCACGCGGTACATCGCCACCACAAGCCCCGTGCGATCGGCTCCGTGATAGCAGTGCACGAGCACGGCGCCCTCCTTTTGGCGCTCGCGAATGGTGCGCAAGACGTCCGCGATCTGCGCGGGCTTTATCTCCCAGCTTTGAAGCGGCTTGTTTGCGAGCCAAAATTGATCCCCAAACGCCCTTCTGTCGCCGCCTCTGCTAAAATGGCGCAGATTTACGATACTTTTGATGCCAAGCTCGTGCAGCTTTGCAGCGTCGCTCCCGTCAAGCTGCGCGCTGCGAAATAGCAGCTCGTCCACGCGGTAGAAATTTTTAGCTTCGTCGATGAGGGTCGCTTTTTGCGATGATTTTGAGTTTGCGCTGCGCGCCGCGGTATCTGTGCTCTTAAATCGCGCGTCTTTAAATTTGGCGTCTTTTGCGTCCGCGAGATTTAGCTCTGCGCCGCTCGTTTTTCTAAAATTTATGGAATTCGCTTCTGTCGCAAGCTCGGCGTTTACGCTCGTCGCAAAGAAAAACGCGACCGATAACGCGAGGGTTTTAAATTTCAAATTTCATCCTTTAAATTTGGCTAAATTTTATGATTTTTGTAAAATTTAACGCCAGACGGGTCAAATGCAAAATAGCAAGCGCGCCTTAATTTAACGTAAAATTTGAGCGTCAAATCCGCCAAAATCGCCGCTAAATTTTGCCGCAAGCCCGCAAGTCGCGCCGCAAAAATTAAAATTTCGTTTTAAAATTTCCCCGTTCCCGCCCTCGGTATCGCTAGATCAGTACGCGGTAGTTACATTGCGTAGTTACATTGCCCTTGTAAATTTACTGAAAATAAATCGTAAAAGGGGTGCGCCATTTCCGCGAGCGCTATTAATTCCGTTACAGGGAAGGTTTTCATGCTCGCCTCTTGCGATACTTACCCGAAATTTTAATTTTCGCGAAATTCTTTCAAATTTCGCCGCTAAATTTGACGCTTTAGTCGATCAGATCGTTCTGCCAGTTCGCGCCTTGCAGCGTCGTGTCAAGCTGTCTGATCTGCTTTGCTAGCTCGTCCACCTGCTTTTGTAGCGCCGCGACATCAACCGTGCTTAAAATTTTAATCTCGCTACGCGAATATGCATCGATCTTTTGCGCGGCAACTTGCGCGAAAGCCCGCAGCGCTCCCACTTTTAGCGTAAGTACGTCGCGCTTGGCGATTAGCTCGGTTAGGCTCTTGCCGTCCGCTTTTGCGGTGCAGTTGGTTAAATTTATCCGAACGATTAGTCGCTCAAGCTCGCTTGTGAGCGTGTCTAGCTCGGCTAGCAGCGCCTTTGGCTCTTCGCTTGGTTTCTCGCCCTCTTGCACCTTTGCGTTATCCGCGAGCCTTGATTTTAGCTGCTCGATGCGTTTTTGTATGTCGGCGCGCAGTATCAGCGCCTCGGCTAGTTTCATTTTCGTCCTTTTTAAAATTTATTTGCCGATATTTAGCTGCCGATCTTGTCCGTAGTGCGGTGAATACGGGCCGTAGAGCAAGCAGTCTCGACAGTCGGTGCTAAACAAAATCGCATCCGCGCGCGCCGATAGATCAAAGCTCGCGTCCGAGACCGAGTCGGCGATCTGTTTAACTAGCGCGGAGACTAGCATACCGATGAGGTTACCGCCGCCGTCACCCGAGTCGTTTGCCGCGATTGCACTCTTTTGCCAGAGTACGGCGCCGGTGTTTAGATCCACTAGAGTCGCCGCTACGCTCACGCGCGTGACGCTGCTAATGAGCATATACGAGGTGCCGTAGTCCGCGACGTTTAGATACAGAGCGGCATCAGCGCCAAATATCTGCTTTAGCTTGTACGTGGAGATCTGCGCGATCTCGCCTGCGTCGTAGATGCCGTTGTTTTTAAAGGTCTCGTTTACGAGCGCGGGCGAAAATACGTAATACCCCGCCTCGCTAAGCGGATAGAGCGCGTTTGCCAGCACCGCCGCGGAGGCCTTTATCTCGGCTGAGTCGCTGGTGGGCATCACGACGACGATCGAGCGAGGCTTGGTCTGTAAAAACGCCGAATAGTCGTAAACCTCGGGCTGCGATCCTGCGCACGCTCCAAGAAACAGCACCGCAAACGCGCCAAGAAGCGCCGATTTTATTTTATTTTTCATTTTGGCTTCCTTTTGCGGTTTTGCTCGCTTTGGCTGGTTTTGTTTGCTTGTTTTTCAAATCTTGCTTGCTCGTTTGCTCGCCTAAATTTGAGCTTTTGTCGTTTGAATTTGACTCGCTCGCGCCTGCTTTTTCCTTCGTCTGCTCGCTCAAATTTGCCGCCGATTTGCCCGCTGCGCCCGCCGTTTTACCGTTTTGATTTAGCAAAAACATTGCGTAGTCGCGCGACTCGGGATAGAGCTCGGCCTCTTTTTCGACGTAGGCTTTAAATTTCGCCCCGTTTCCTTGCGAAAGATAGAGCAAGCCTAGATGCGCGTGCAGTCCGGGAGGGACCTTGGTGGCTCTTTGATAGGCTTTTTGCAGGCTTTCCTCGAGTGCTGCGATCTGTGCGCCCGCGTCGCCCTCTTCGCTTAGGTACTCGTAGACCGAGCTCGTGTAGGTGCCGTCCCAGTAGTATAGCTGTCTAGGCGAGTCGTCCGCGCAGCCCGAGAGTAGCAGGGCAGCGGCGGAGGCGAGCGCGAAATTTGCTAGAGTTTTAAAGCGCAAAATTTATCCTTATTTCGCGTTAAAAGCGCCGCTTTCAAGCCCGCGCGTTAGGTTATTTACGGCCTCGATGATGGCTAGGCTTAGCACCTTGCCGTTTAGTGTCGAATCATACCCAGCACTTCCGCCAAAGCCCAGCACTTCGCGGTTTGAGAGCTCGTACTCGCCAGCGCCCTGAGTGGAGTAGATCACCTCGGAGTTTTTCACGTCCACGACGTTAAGGTTTACCTTCGCGTAGGCGGTTTGGGTTTTGCCCTTGCCAAGTATTCCGAAAAGCTGATGATCGCCCGTCGTTTTGCGGCCAAACTCCGTCACGTCGCCCGTGATGACGTATCTTGCGCCCTTGATGTTTTGCGCCTCTTTGTTTAGTGCGCTTTCTTCTTTGATGGCGCGCATGTTGCTGCGGTCAAGCACTAAAAAGCGCCCGCTTTGCTGTAAATTTGAGATGAGGATGGTTTGGGCTTGGTTGCCTAGTCTGTCCTCGCCGTCTGAAAATACGCCGTTTTGGTATGAGGACTGGTTGCTAAAGCGGCCGATCGAGACGGAGATCTTTTGTCCTTGATAGTTGGTGTTTATGGTTTGAACTTTTGGCGTTTCTACCACGCGCGATCTCTCCGTCGCGCAACCGGTTATTAGCATCGCGGCGCACGCAGCTAGTAAAAATTTTACGTTCGTTTTCATATCGCTCCTTTAAATTTTGATTTGCGTTATTATCTTACTATTTTTAGCTTAAAAAATTTTAACCTGCCTAAAAACTTAAGCCGCGGCGTCTGCGTGGTCAAATTTGACTATAAAATTTCCGCCTCTTTGCTTGCGTTTACCGAACTTAGCGCGATACGGTCGCCAGGTTTTAGTTCGCTTAGATTTACGGTTTTGCCGCCCTTGTGCACTCGGACGAAATTTGAAATCTGCGCGAAAAACGACTCTTGCTGCGCGTATGCGGCGCGAGCGAGCTTGAGCGCGTTTTCAAATTTGAGCAGTTTGGTTTGCACGGCGGCATCTAAAACCTGCCTTAAATTTAGCAAAATTTGCTCTTTGCGAGAGATTTTTTGCTCTAGGCTAGCTTGTGCAAATCTCGCTCTCATCATCGCCAGAGCGTTAAATTTACGCTCCCAAACGCGCATGAAAGCCCCGTCCGCCGCCTCGCTTAGCCTATCTATGCTTTGCATTAGCTCGCCCATATCGGGCAGTAGCGCAGCCATCGCCGCGCTTGGAGTCGGAGCGCGAAAGTCCGCCGCAAAGTCGCTGATCACGTAATCAATCTCGTGTCCGACGGCCGAGATCACGGGCGTGCGCGCCGCGTAGATCTCGCGGGCTAGATTTTCGTCGTTGAAGCACCACAGATCCTCTCTGCTGCCGCCTCCTCGCGCCAGCACGATCGCGTCAGCACCGCTGGCGCCCGCTCTTTTTAGGGCGCGTATGAGCGAGGCGGGCGCGGTTTCGCCTTGCGTTAGCGAATCAAAAACTATGATTTCCGCCAGCGCCCAGCGCTGCGAAGCGATACGTAGCATGTCTTGCAGCGCGGCTGATGTTTTTGAGGTAATAAGCGCGATTTTGCGCGGAAATTTGGGTAGCGGTTTTTTGCGCGAAATATCAAAAAGCCCTTCGCTCTCGAGTCGTGATTTTAGCTGTTTAAAGGCAAGTTCGAGCTCGCCTTCGCCGCTTGGGCGTATGAGAGTCGCGATAAACTGATAGCTGCCGCTTGGCGAGTAGAGCGAAATTTTGCCGTAGAGAGCGACTTTCATGCCGTCTGCGACGTCAAATTTGAGCTTAGCGGCATTAAATTTATAAATGACCGCCGAGATCGCGGCCTTTTCGTCTTTTAGCGTGAAGTACCAGTGGCCCGAGCCGTGCCTCACTAGCCGCGAGATCTCGCCCTCTACCTCGACGTACGAAAACGTCGTCTCAAGCAGCGTTTTGGCCTGCTCGTTTAGCTCGCTGACGCTTAGCACTCACGGGCCTTTTGCGCGATGAAAAGAGTAGAAATATCCATCGAAAAGCTCTTACAAAGGCGCATCTCAAAGCCAGCGGCGGCGAGTTCGTCCGCAAAGCTTTTCGCGTCTAAAAACCCCTCAATCGAGCTTGGCAGATACTCGTAGGCTTCCTGATTTTTGGAGATAAAGCCGCCGATTTTAGGCAAAATTTTACCTAGATAAAAGTCGCGAGCGCCCGTTAAAACCCCGCTTTTTTTGCGTTTGGTAAACTCTAACACTACGACATATCCGCCCATTTTTAGCACTCTGTTAAACTCTCTTAGCGCGGCCTCGCGCTCGACCACGTTTCTGATGCCGTAGCTGATGCTTAGCACGTCCATCGAGCCGCTATCAAGCGTCGTTTGCGTCGCTAACGCCTCGATAAATTTAAACTCGGGAAATTTTTGCTTGGCGACTGCGAGCATGCCGCTTGAGGGATCGACGCCGATTAGATTTTCGATTTTTGCGTTAAACTCGCCCGCCGTCTTTTGCCAAAAGCCCATCATATCGCCCGTGCCGCATGCGACGTCTACGATATTTACGCTTGAGTCTTTGAAATTTGACAGAACCGTTTTGCAAGCGATCTTGCGCCAGCTCACGTCCGCGCCCATGCTCAGCACGCGGTTTGCCAGGTCGTAGGTCGGCGCAATGTCGTTAAACATCTGAACTATTTTTTCTTGTTTTTCCATTTTTTCTCTTTAGATATAGTAGATTTTTAAGCCGCGCGAAAGCTTTGTGAGGCTTTTTAAAATTTTAGGCTTTGAGTCCAAAATTTCGCTTCGCAGCTCGTAAATTTTTTTGTAAATTTTAACTTGGAGTTTGTCTATGCACTTTTGTTCGGCGCCGCTTTTTACGTGCGCTAGTAGGTCTAGCCAGACATCGGCGTCTTGCAGCGAGCCGAAAACTTCTTGTAAAATTTTGCTCTTTTTAAAGCATTTTTTAGCTGTAGCAAAATCAAAACCGCCGCCGAAAATCTCGCTTAGATATCTTAGTCTTTTTATCTCGATGCGGCACTTGTGAAACTGCGTGTTTTCGGTGGTTTCGCTCAAATTTGAGAGAGATTTTTTGAGGCGTAAAATTTGAGCTCGCATGGATTTTGCGGCGAGTTTTTTTATCGGCGCGTCTCCTAGCTCGCCTTTAAAAAAGTCGCTTCCCTCGCGTAAAAACACCTCCCAGTCGCGCAAAATTTCGTTTGCTTCGTCGCTTTGCAGCTCAGCCTGAACGCTTTGGGCTAGGGTTTTGCTTAAATTTTCCAGCTCGCTAGCTAGCGATTCAAAGCCTTTTTGGCTTTGCAAAAACTCGCAAAACACGTCTATATCGCGCTTTTGGTTGGTTAGCTCGGCTAGTTTTTTAAAATTTAGTAGAAAATAACAAGCCGTTTTTCGGTCAAAAACTGGAGTGAAAATTTTAAGCAGCGAGCGCGTTTTGCGTAGATTTACGCGGATCTGATGCAGCGCCTCGGCATGGCCAGAGCTTGCGTACTCGTTTAGGTGTTTGTTTAGCGCCGTAAAAATCTGAAAAAACACCATCCGCATCGCGTCCATCGCGCCGATGTAGCTTGGTAAATTTAGCTCCAGCCCCGGGCTATTTTGTAAAATTTCAATGCTCTTTTGTGCGTCAAATTTGCCCTGCGGCAAGCCAAAAAGCGCTAAATTTTTATTTTTATAGCGCTCATCCTCCGTGACCTCGCTAACTATGTGCGCGGCGATAAACTCAGGCAGGTTAAATTCCGCGGCTTCGCACTCGCTTACAAACTCGGCCTCAAAAGTAACAAGCCCCTCTAAAGCGCCGTGAAAAATATCGACGTTGCAGGCGGCGCCGTCAAGCCTAAATAAAAATCTCGTCTTTTTTATAGGAGCGGCGACCGCGTTTTTTAGGGCTTTTTTAAAGCTTTTGGCATCCGTTTCGCTCTCATTTTCCTCGCGCGCTAGGCCGACGCCTGATTTTTGCGTGATCGTAAAAACGCCCGAAGCCTCGCGAAATCTAATCTCCTCAAGCGGAGTGATTTTGATGTAAATTTGCGTCACCTCTTTTTGCTCGGTGCCGATGTCGCGGGCTTTTAGCTCGTTTATGACGGCGGCGTCACGCAGGATAAATTTACGCTCGATCTCTATCAAATTTCGCTCCTTAATATGAAAAATTGTATCAAAAGGTAGCTTAAAGTGTAAAATTTGCGAGCTTTTGCCGCCGACCTTGCGACGCGAAATGATTTTTTAACGCAAATAACGCTAAAATCAGCTCAAATTTGAAAGGAGTTTGGATGAATAGAAAGCTAAATTTTAGCGCGGGCCCTTCGGCTCTGCCTCTTAGCGTGCTTGAGCGCGCGCAAAACGAGCTCACCGACTATCAAGGCAAGGGCTTTTCGATAATGGAAATCAGCCACCGAAGCAAGATTTTTGAAGAAGTGCACTACGGCGCGATGGCTAAGGCGCGCGAACTATACGGCATCGGCGAGGAATTTGACGTGCTATTTTTGCAAGGCGGCGCGCATTTGCAGTTTGCGATGATACCGCTAAATTTAGCCGCCAAAGGCGTCGCGCAGTATGCCGACACGGGCGTCTGGACGAGCAAAGCGATCAAAGAGGCCGCAAACGTCGGCGCAAGATATGAAGTGGTCGCTAGCAGCAAGGAAACCTCTTACGACCGCATCCCTGAGGTTAAATTTAGTGATGACGCCGCATACGGCTATGTCTGCACGAACAACACCATCTACGGCACGCAGTACCGCACGCTGCCTCGCTCCAAAGCCCCGCTAGTCGTCGATGCGTCGAGCGATTTTTTCTCGAGGCCGGTTGATTTCACGGACGTGGGGCTACTCTACGGCGGCGCGCAGAAAAATGCCGGCCCAAGCGGCGTAACCGTCGTCATCATCCGCAAAGATATGCTGGAGCGAGCCTGCATGGATCGCACTCCGACGATGCTTCGCTACGACACGCATGCTAGCGCTGCGTCGCTATACAACACGCCTCCGACCTTTGGCATATATCTGCTAAATTTGACGCTGGGCTGGGTGCAAGAGCAGGGCGGTCTAGCGGGCGTAAACCGGATCAACGAGCAAAAAGCGGCGCTGCTTTACGGCACGATCGACGGTTCTGGCGGCTTTTACAAAGGTCACGCGCAAAAAGATAGCCGTTCGCTGATGAACGTTAGCTTTACCATCGCAAACCGCGAGCTGGAGGCGGCCTTTATCTCCGAGTCAGAAAAAGCCGGCATGCTGGGTCTAAAAGGGCACCGTCACGTAGGCGGCATCAGAGCCTCTATCTACAACGCCGTGAGTATCGAAAACGTGCGAACTTTGGCTGAGTTTATGAAAGAATTTGCTAGGAAAAACGGGTAAATTTGACTAGACGCGCCGCTCGAATTTGGATTTGTTTCGGGTAAATTTAAACTCGAGGCTAAATTCGGCGGTGCGTCAAATTTTGCTTTTTACTCAAATTTAAGCGGCTTTGGCTTGGGGGGCGGTCGCTTAAATTTGCTTTGGTTTTA
>CALISV010000135.1 GCA_938041615.1 uncultured Campylobacter sp.
TCTCGTCGCCGCCCACGCCCGCGAACTCTAGGCTAGTGCTTGCAATGATACCGGTACGAGGTAGATAATAATCATCCGTGCTGTTATACGTGATAGACGGGATGAGCGAGCTTTTGATACTCTTGCCGTCTTTGTAGCCGACGCTTTTTAGCACGTCGCTAAGCCCGCTGATGCGGCTTTGTTCGATGACGTAGCCCAAAGACGCGCTTAAATTTCTAGTTAACTTTCTGCCTAGTACCAAATTTAGACCGTATGATTTCTCGTCGTAGTTGTTCCAGTCGTAGTCGTTAGCATATAGCGTACCGCCCAGGCTGTACTCTGAGTCAAAAAGGCGCGGGTTGGTTAAACCTATCTGGCCGGAGAGCTCGTTGTCGCTCCTATCAACGCTTATGACGCCTTTCATGCCGCTACCAAATACGTTCGTATCAGACACGCTCGCGTTAAGTAGCAAACCGTCCGAGCTACCGTATCCAATACCGCCACTGATCGAGCCCGTGGAGGCCTCTTTTACTTTTACGAGCAGATCGACTTGGTTTGCTCCGACGCGCTGCTCCTCGATCTCGACCTCATCAAAATAACTCGTTCGCTTTAGCGCGTCCTTACTGTCTTGTAGGTCGGTTCTGCTGTATAAATTTCCCTCCGTGAGATATAGTTCGCGCCTAACGACCCTATCCACGGTTCTGTCATTACCTGAAATTTGAACGTTTCTTATATATACTTTTTCGTCCGGCACGACCTCGTAGACGATACTAACGGTTCTATCCTCGACGTTTTTCTCGGTTTTTGGATTTATCCTTACAAACGCGTAGCCCTTATCCGCTACCATATCGTCGAGCTTTTTCATGTCTTGTCTTAGGCGAGCGGAGTTCATCACGTCGCCACTTTCTAGCCTAAAGTCTTTTAAAATTTTCTCTTTATCAAGCTCTAAAAACTCAGGCGCTTCGATATCTACGCTAGATACCCTATACTGCTCGCCCTCGGTCACGTAGTAGGTGAGATCTGCGGTGTAGTTATCCATGTAGGCGTTTAGATACGGGTTTGAAACCGTCGCGTCTAGGTAGCCTTTTTGGTAGTATTTATCTTGGATTCTCGCAGGATCGTTCGGTAGCTCAAAAAGCTTAACCTTACCATCGTTTCTACCCCACATCCAGCCCATAAATTCACGCTCTTTGTTTGCTACTACGGGCTCTACGTCGTCATAATCAAAAAGCTTCGCGCCGACTAAATTTACGTTTTCTATTATGATATTTTCGCCGCGGTTTATGTTCATCGTGACAAAAAGACTGCTTTCATTACCCGCTACCGGCTCTTTGGTTACGTCTACGATCGTGTCGAAGTATCCTTTAGACTCATAATACTGCCTGATGCGCTCTTTCGCGCGCTCGATGGCTAGCTCGTCGTACATATTGCCTTGTTTGATGTTGATTAGCCCGTCGATAGCGGTTTTGTCATTAGTTACTACGCCTTTGATATCGATACGAGCGATACTAGGCTTTTCTTTTACCGTTACAGTCACATCTCCGCCCTCGTTTTCGATATAGATATCGTCGAAGTAGCCCTGCCTAAACAGTTTTGCGATCGCCCGATCCGTGCTATCGCCGCTTAGCTCGTCACCGACTTTTAACCCCATTATCTCCTTTGCGGTTTCTGGAGATAGATGGATGAGACCTCTAAAATTTATGGAAGTTATCTGCTCGGCATTCGCCAAAACTGCGCCCAAAAGTAGTAGAAAAACGCTTTTTTTCATTGATTTAACCTAAAAATGATGATAAGGCTGTATAATAGCACATTTTATTTTTAAACAATATAAATTTAAAAGGCGAATTTATGAAAATAGGTATCGTAGGCCTAGGACTCATCGGCGGCTCGCTAGGTCTTAGCCTAAAAAACGAAAAACTAATCAGCTGCGTTAGCGGCATGGATCTAAGCAAAGAGCACGAAAAGCAGGCGATTGAGCTCGGTATCGTGCATGAAATTTTAACTCTTGAGCAGATGAAGCAAAAGTGCGATATGATATTTCTAGCCATCCCAGTCGAAGGCATCATCAAAATCGTCAAAGAATTTGAAGGTATCGGCGAAAATACGACCATCGTCGATCTTGGTAGCACCAAGCAAAAAATAATCGAAGCCGTGCCGGAGAGCATCAGGCAAAATTTCATTCCCGCTCACCCGATGGCCGGCACCGAGTACTCCGGCCCTACCGCAGCTTTTTCGGGGCTTTTTAAAGACGCCGTCGTAGCCATTTGCGACTTTAAAGAGAGCGGCGAGATGCACGTCAAGCGCTCGGTCGAGCTCTTTTCGCACCTGGGTATGAAGATTATCTTCATGAGCGCGGCGGAGCACGACCACCACGCCAGCGTGATCTCCCACCTGCCCCACGCTATCAGCTTTTCGCTAGCTAGCAGCGTGCTAAAAAAGGAAAACAAAAAAAATATCATCGCGCTAAGCGGCACGGGATTTAACGGCATGATCAGGATCGCCAAAAGCTCGCCCGTGATGTGGACGGATATCTTTAAGCAAAACAAGCAAAATTTGATAAATTCGATAGACCTTTTCAAAAAAGAACTTGACGAATGCGAAAATTTAATCAAAAACGAGCAGTGGGACGAGCTGCGAGAATGGATGGATGAAGCTAGAAAAATACGCGAAATTTTATAAATTCGGGCGCAAATTTACCTTAAATTTATTGCTTTTTAGTAAAATCGGTCTCTTTAAGATTTAGGAGACTTTTATGAGAAGACGCGGCAATCCAAATTTGATATTTTTCGGCGTTATTATTTTACTTTTAGTTGCGGCGATAGCTTTTTTATTTACATCAAAAACATTTGAACGCGAAGCCCCGAGCATAGCCATCTCAGATCAAATTTACTGGAACCTAACCTCGCCTCTACCGATCAAAATCACCGACGAAGGCGGCGTGAAATCAGTTAAAATTTCACTCGTAGACGAAAAAGGCAGCGTAAATCTGCTAACTCAAAAATTTGAAGCGCCGTCCGAAATCGTCGATTTAAATTTGACCTTTCCTAAAACGGGATTTGGCGCACAAAAAGATATCTACAACATCGTGATCGAGGCCACCGATACTAGCAAATGGGGATTTTTCCTCGGCAACACGCAAAAAAAAGAGGTCAAAATCACCGTCGATAACAAAAAACCCGACGTAAACATCCTAAACCACTCATACGCCATCACTAAAGGCGGTAGCGCGACGGTCGTATTTAAGGCGACTGATGAAATGCTAAAAGAGGTCTATATCGAGACGAACTACGGCAAGAAATTTATACCGAGCAAATTTGTAAAAGACGGCTACTACGCCTCGCTAGTGGCTTGGCCGGCGCAGCAAGGCTCGTTTAGCGCCGACGTCGTGGCGCTTGATGCGGCGGGAAATATAACCAAAAGCAAGATAAGATTTTTCTACCAAGACAAAAAATACCGCACCTCAAAGATAAAACTAGACGGCCAAAGTAGATTTTTAAACGAAAAAATCCCGGAACTAGCGCAACAATACGCTAAAAACTACGACGCTATGAGCAATCTGGAAAAGATGAAATTCGTAAATGAAAATCTCCGCGAGGCAAATGAGAAAATAATCTCGCAAATCGCCGCAAAAGTCGAGATAGACGCGGCGGAAAACTTTAGCGTAAATAAATTTTACCCGCTAAAAAACGGCAAAGCCGTAGCGAGCTTTGGCGACCACAGATATTATACATTTGAGGATAAAGACATCAGCGAAAGCTGGCACATGGGCATCGACCTAGCCTCGACGCAAAAAGCCGACATCGTGGCTAACAACGACGGCACGGTCGAATTTGCCGCGGATAACGGCATCTATGGGCGCAACATCCTGATAAATCACGGATTCGGGCTATTTTCGCTCTATGGACACTGCAGTTCGCTAAATGTCAAAGCCGGCGACTCGGTCAAGGCGGGCGACGTCATCGCAAACACGGGCGTTACGGGTCTAGCGATGGGTGATCATTTGCACTTTGGCATGCTAGTTCAAGGCATAGAAGTGCGCCCCGAGGAGTGGATGGATAACGGCTGGATGAAGGATAACGTAACCGGCGTTTTGAGCGCTGCCAAAAAAATGGTCGAATAAATTTGCCATTTTGTTGTAAATTTGTTGTATAATGGCAAGAGTAAGAAAAATAAGGGCGAAATTTTGAAACAAACAACCATAAAATCAACCGTAGAAGGCGTAGGTATCGGGCTTCACAAGGGCGAACCGATAAAAATCACGCTTGAGCCGCTCGGAGCAAATTCTGGAATAATATTTTATAGAAAAGACCTCGGAGTGAGCTTTAAAGCGGAGCCGAAAAACGTGATAAATACTCAAATGGCAACCGTAATCGGCGGCAAAGAGGGCTACATTTCGACGATCGAGCACCTGCTAAGCGCGATAAACGGCTACGGCATAGATAACGTACGCATAGTCCTAGATGCCAACGAAGTTCCTGTTAT
>CALISV010000136.1 GCA_938041615.1 uncultured Campylobacter sp.
CTTTTAGCTGCTTTGCGGCGTCTGATTTTGCCAGCGCGCTGCCCGCGACGAACGAATTTAGCCCGTTATACGCCGTGGCAAAGGTATTATCGCTCATCATTTTGGTGATGATTGGCTTAAACACAGCTTGCAGTTTCTCGCTCGAGTTTTGTTGCAAAAACTTCGTAAAGCTGTCCTTGCCACCTTCTAGCACCTTTTTCACGTCCGCGTCGCTCATATTTTTTATCACGCCCGAAAATACGTCCGCAGCCCCCGGCACAGCCGCGCTTGCGGCGTTATTTATCGAGGTTACTAGCTCGTTCGCCCACTTTTCGCCGCCTACTTTTTTAGCCAAATTTGCCGCCGTTTCCAGGCTCTTTGGCAGCGGGATTTTAGCCGTTGCGTTTTTTAAAAATCCCCCGTTTGATAGCTCCTTAACGGCCGCGTTTAGAGCCGAGCTGACCGCGCTTTTGTAGTCGCCCGAGTTTGCCGCGCCCAGTATCTGCGCGCCTTGATTTAGCGTTTCTTTATTTAGCGCGTCCTGCCAGCCTGCTGCGTGCGCCGTAGCTGCGAGCAAAACTGCGCATAAGATTAAGCTTTTTTTCATCGTTTTTTCCTTAAAGTAAAATTCGGCGGTTATGATATTAAAACTCAGCTTTTAAACGGGTAAATTTTGGCCTCGCATGGGGTGATTTTACCCGCATTTTTACGGCGCGGAGGGCTAAATTTGCAAAATTTAAAACGCAAATTTGTGCCGCGATTTAAGGGCTAAATTTAAGCGTAAATTTATACGGCGCGCTCGTCTGTTCGGCTTCAAATTTCAGACGTCAAATTTAGCCGCAAATTTGAGCGAGATTAACCGCAAGAGGCAAATTTTGAGTTAAAATTAGCCTTTTTGAAAGGGCAAAATGGAGCTTTTACTTCTCTCTATCGCGCTTGCTATGGACGCGGCGGCGCTTAGCATCGCAAACGGCGCAAAATACCGCAACCTCGCACTATCAAAGATTTTATTTATCGCATTTGTTTTTGGATTTTTTCAGGCTGCGATGCCTCTTGCGGGCTATTTTTTGGGCGCGGCGTTTGCTAGATTTATCGCGCAGATCGATCACTTTATCGCGTTTGCGATTTTGGGCTTTTTGGGCGTAAAGATGATCCGCGAAGCCTGTAGAAACGAACCCTGCGAGGCCGTGAGCCTTGATACGAAGACGCTGCTCTCAGGCGGATTTGCCACCAGTATCGACGCGCTAGCCGTGGGTGTGACGCTGAGCTTTACGGCCACGGACATCTACTTTAGCGCCGCTGTTATCGGGATAGTTTGCTTCGCGCTTAGCGTTGCGGCGTTTTACGTCGGTAAATTTGCGGGAGAGTTTTTGGAGCAAAAGGCGCTGATTTTAGGCGGCGCGATCCTCATCGGACTTGGTTTTAAAATCCTAATCACGCACCTTTTTGATCACGGGTTTTTAAGTTAAATTTAATACGGTAAGCAGAATTTGATATTTTAATTTTGCGTGTTATGCGTACTTTGCGCTCAAATTTATAAATCAAACCTTGCGCCAAAACCAAATTTAACCCCAGTTTTGCTCGCAGTAAAAAGCATAAATTTAGCTCAAATTTGACCTTTGCCGCTAAAAAAGTAAATTTAAATAAGCCCTTCCAGATCGATCTCGATACCGACGGGGCAGTGATCGGAGCCCGTGATATCGCTCAGGATAAACGCGTCTTTTAGGCGGTCTTTGAGGCTTGCCGAAATGAAAAAATAATCGATCCTCCAGCCGACGTTTTTGGCGCGGGCATTAAAGCGGTAGCTCCACCACGAATACGCGTCCGCCGCGTCGCCGCGCACGTGCCGAAACGTGTCGATAAAGCCGCGTGCGACGACCTCGTCCAGCCACGCGCGCTCGATAGGCAAAAAGCCCGAGGTTTTCGCGTTTGATTTTGGGTTTTTGAGGTCGATCTCGCGGTGAGCGGTGTTCACGTCGCCGCAAAATATCACGTCTTTTCCCTGTTTTACGAGCTCCTGAATGTAGGCTAGAAATTTAGCGTAAAAATCCATCTTGTAGGCTAGGCGCGCGTCGTCTTTTTGGCCGTTTGGAAAGTAGATGTTAAAAAGCGTGACGTTGCCAAATCTATGCTCCAAAACTCGCCCCTCATCGTCGTCAAAAAACGCCGCTTTTTGCGTAGCGGAGCTAAATTTGGCCAGGCTCATCACGCCAGAGTACCCCGCTCTGGCTGCCGAATTTACGCTGATTTCGTTAAATCCGAGCTTGTAAATCTCGGCAGGCACGTCGCTCTCGCGCACCTTGATCTCCTGAAGGCCCAAAAAATCGGGTCTATGCTGCTCTAGCCAAGCAAAGCCGTCTTTGGCGGCGACCGCGCGCACCCCGTTTACGTTCCAACTGATTAGTTTCAAATTTGATCCTTTGTTAAATTTGGCGTATTGTATCGCAAGAGCCGTAAAATAAGCTAAAATTTAGTAAAATTAGGATCATTTTAAGGAGTAAAAAATGAAAAAAATCATCGTTTTATCGCTTGCACTTGCCGCGTTTTTGGGTGCGAAAGATATAAAAAGCGCTAACATTTTCCTCTCGGACGCAAAGTCGGTTACGGAGCTGGGAGCGTTTTTAAAGGCAAACAAGGACGAGATCGTGAAGCTAAAATTGAGCTACTGCGCGAATAAAAATAGCCAAGAAGCTCTCGCGAAAGAAGCGCCGAATCGCGAAGACGGACAATACGGAAACTATATATCGGAAACCTACGAACTAGCAGGCGGCGCTCGCATCGAATACAGCGGCCAAAACTACGACTCTAACGACTTTGACGGCGGTACGAACGCAGGCGTAAAATCGGGCGACCTAACGATAGTATATAAGGCAAAGGACGGGCGCGAGAATTTTTTGCTTTTACAAGCGCTTAGCTCGCGAGAGGGCGAAAAATACAAATGGGAGTACCTCTGGGACGAAACGGCTAAATGCGCGGGTGGCGAAGTGCGGCTAGAGGGGGCGTTTTATGTCGCGGACGGCAAGTATCCAAATGGCGCCGATCTTGGAGATGACGGAAATTACGACATTTTCTCGCTCGATCCGGTCGCGAAAAAATACTTTAAACTGCTAGAATACAAGTAAATTTAGCGCGATGACGGAGCTAGAGAGGGAGATTTTCGGTCAAATTTTGGGTGAGAAAAAGATGGAGATCATCTTGTTTTTATCCCGAAATGCGGACGAAAACGGCTTCATAACCGTTAAAATTTCAGATATCTGCGAGCAGACGGACGCCAGCAAGCCCACCGTCACGCAGACGATAAAACTGCTTGAAAATCGCAAAATTTTCGAGCGAGTGAAAAACGGGATTTATAGATTTAAAAATTTAAAGGAACTAGAGAAAAAATGAGGAAAATTTGGATATTCGCCGCCGCAGTCGCGCTCGCAAACGCCGCGATAGACGAGGCCGGGCTAAATGCCTGCATAAACAAAGGCGACGCCGCAAGCTGCGAAAAAACGCTCGCCGCGCTAGAAAAAAGCTGCTCGAGCGGCGACGCTCTGGCGTGTTACTTTACCGCGGAGTTTTACGCCAAAGGGCTAACTGGTTACAAAGACGGCGCGAAGGCCTTTGCAATCTATAAAGACGCTTGCGCCGCTGGGAGCGTGGAGAGCTGCTACGAAGAGTCGGTATTTTACCTAAAAGGCGACATTGCGCCGCAGAGCTTTGAGCTATCGGGCGAGCGACTCAAAAAGGCCTGCGAGCTTGGCTCCAAACGAGCGTGCAATATACTTGAACTGGCGAAGTGATCTGTTTTGCTTGCTAAAAAACGAGCTTTAATATGCGGCAAACATACGAGCGCGGGGTTAAATTTTAGCTTCGGCGTGAAATTTTAAATTATTTCTAGTCACTAAATTTGAATAGTTTGTCGCAAAACTTCGCTCAAATTTTTCGCAAATCCTCGTAAAATTAAATTTAGCACCTTGTATTTGATTGTCAAATTTGATGATTTCGTGGGTTTTGATATTTTGATAAATCTCGTTCGAGCGCCAAATTTGACCTCTGTTTTGATGGGTGGTTTTTGATAGCATTTTGAGTTGAGTATGTGGTAAGTTTAAACAATTTTACGTATTTATGCAGCCTAGCGTTTAGTAAATTTGATTGGCTTGAGCGTTTTTACTCGACTTTTCGTTCGAATTAAATTTGCATCCAAATTTAACAAAATATCGCGTTAAAAATGCCGAAATTTGAGTGAATTTTAAAATTTATAGATCGGCGTCCGAGATAGCTTCGGCCTGATAATGCGCAATCAGCGGCTCGATAATCTCGTCAAAAAGTCCCGCCGCCATTATCGCATCAAGGCGGTAAAGCGTCAAATTTATGCGGTGATCGCTGATGCGGTTTTGCGGGAAGTTGTATGTGCGGATACGCCCAGAGCGGTCGCCGGTGCCGACTTGGCTTTTGCGCTCGCTGGTTTCTTTGGCTAGGCGCTCTTCTTCTTGTATCTCATAAAGGCGCGCTTTTAGCACCTTCATCGCGGCTTCTTTGTTTTTGTGCTGGCTTTTGCCGTCTTGGTTCGTGACGACGATGCCAGTCGGGATGTGAGTGATACGCACCGCCGAGTCGGTCGTATTTACCGACTGTCCGCCGTGACCTGAGCTACGCATGACGTCGATGCGAAGGTCGTTTGGATTTATCTCGATCTCGCTATCTTCGACCTCTGGCATGATAGCCACAGTCACTGCTGATGTATGCACCCTGCCCTGACTCTCAGTCTCTGGCACACGCTGAACCCTATGCGTGCCACCTTCAAATTTTAGCCTCGAGTAAGCACCTTTGCCTTTTATAAGTACGATAATCTCTTTAAAGCCGCCAGTATTGCCTTCGCTTTGGCTAACGATCTCAAATTTATATCCACGAAGCTCTGCGTATCTGATGTAAGCGTTAAAAAGATCTCCAACAAATAGTGCAGCCTCATCGCCGCCAGTGCCTGCGCGAATTTCTAAAAATATATTTTTATCATCGTTTGGATCTTTTGGAAGAAGTAAAATTTTTATCTCTTCTTCAAGCTTCTCTCTTGAAATTTCTAAATTTTTAAGCTCGTCTTTTGCAAGCTCACCAAGTTCAGAGTCCTCAAGTAGGGCTTTATTTTCATCGATGTCTTTTAAAATTTCTAGATATTTTGTTGAGGCAGATGCGACTGGTTCGATAGATGATTGCTCTTTTGAGAGCTTTGTCATCTTTTCGATATCGTTTGCTATATTTGGATCGCTTAGAAGCGTAGAAATTTCATTATAGCGATCCAAAAATGGATGAAGTTTATCAGCAAACATTAAATTTTATATAGATTAAGCAGCTTTTAGAGTGTTTACTAATTGAGCAAGGCGACTAACACGGCGAGCAGCAGTTTGTTTCTTCAAAAAGCCTCTACTTACGAAGCTATGGATGCTTTTGTTAGCGACTTTTAAAGCTTCATTTGCAGCATTTAGATCTTTAGCTTCTACAGCTACACGCACTGCTTTTGTTATATTTTTAAGTCTAGTGCGGTAAAATCTATTTCTTTCTGTTCTTTTTATAGTTTGTCTAGCTCTTTTTTCAGCAGATTTATGGTTTGCCATAATATACCTTTTTGAATAATTTTAGTCGGTGATTATATTAAAGATATAATAAATTTAACCTTAATTTAAGTCATCCTTAATGAAAGTAAAATTTTAGATTTTAAATTAGGTAAATTCTGATAAAATAGCACAATTTTATAATAAAAAGGATAAATTTATGAAACTATTTGGAACGGATGGAGTTCGTGGAAAAGCTGGCGAGAAGCTTTCAGCTCAAACATCTATGCGTCTTGCTATGGCAGCTGGAATTTATTTTAGAAAGACTTCAGCGACAAATGTGATTTTGGTTGGAAAAGATACTAGAAAAAGCGGTTATATGATAGAGACTGCCATTGTTGCGGGGCTGACCGCAGTTGGTTACAACGTCCTTCAAATAGGCCCTATGCCAACACCTGCAATCGCATTTTTAACAGAAAATATGCGCTGCGACGCTGGCATAATGATAAGCGCCTCACACAACCCATACTACGATAACGGCATCAAATTTTTTGATAGCTTTGGCAACAAGCTTGATGAGACGATAGAGGCTGAGATAGAAAAAATCTTCTACGACGATGAGCTCATCGCAAATGCCCAAAAGACGATGACAGAAATCGGTGCAAACAAGAGGATCGACGATGTTATCGGCAGATATATCGTGCAGATCAAAAATTCATTCCCAAAAGAGCTAAATTTAAAGAATTTACGAGTGGTTTTAGACGTGGCAAACGGAGCTGCTTACAAGGTCGCACCAACTGTATTTAGCGAGCTTGGAGCTGACGTCATCGTTATAAACGACGGGCCAAATGGTAGCAACATTAACCAAAACTGTGGCGCGCTTCATCCAGAAGATCTAGCAAGCGAGGTAAAAAGGCTTCGTGCTGACATCGGCTTTGCGTTTGACGGCGATGCTGATAGGCTTGTCGTTGTCGATGAAAACGGCGAAGTCGTGCATGGAGATGCGATACTTGGCTCACTAGCTGCATTTTTACACGAGCAAAAGGCGCTAAAAGGCGGAGCTATCGTGGCTACGGTAATGAGTAACGCCGCACTTGATGACTATCTAAAAGCTCACAAGATCAAGCTACTTCGCTCAAACGTAGGCGATAAATATGTGCTTGAGATGATGAAAGAAAATGGTATAAATTTTGGCGGTGAGCAAAGCGGACACGTCATATTTAACGACTACGCTAAAACTGGCGACGGCCTTGTAACCTCGATGCAAGTCGTTGCGATGATGCTTAAAAAAGGCAAAAAAGCTAGTGA
>CALISV010000137.1 GCA_938041615.1 uncultured Campylobacter sp.
TTAAAATAGATCAAAACCGCGATGACCGCCATGATCGGCAGCGTCAAAACTATGAGAAAAATCGCGCCGCAAATGTCCAGTAATCTCTTAAAAAACGCCCTATACATCGATAAATTTCCTATAAATTTCTATATATTTTCGCGCGACCGCTCGCTCGTCAAACTCTCGCACGGCGAGCTCCCGCCCGTTTCGCCCCATCTGTGCGGCCAAATTTTCGTCGTTTAGTAAAATTTCTATCTTTGCGGCTAGATCGGCTGAGTTTTTCGCCTCGCAAAGCAGGCCGTTAAAGCCGTTCGTCACGGCCTCGTTGCAGCCGGCCACGTCGCTAGCCACGACCGGCCTACCCATGCTCATCGCCTCTAAAACCGTGCGCGGAAAGCCCTCTTTATAGCTTGGAAGCGCGAGTAGATAGCTAGCCTTTAAAAGCTCGGGCACGTCGTCTCTAGCGCCCAGATACCGCACCGCGCCGCCCGTTAGAAACTTCGCGTCGGCCGTACTTTTGTTTCCCTCAAACCCTTCGCCCGCAAAGACGAACGCGCAGTCCTCGCGCCCGCATAAAAGCTCTGCCGCCTCGTAAAACTCGCGCACCCCCTTGTGCCACATCGCGCGCGCTATCATCAGTACGATTTTTTTTCCGCGCAGATCCTCGCCCAAATTTGCGGCCGGTACGCTGTTTTCGTCAAATTTTATCGTATCCACACCCACGCTTTTTATCTTAAAAATTTTCTCCTCGGCTATCAAACCGCGACTCAAAAAATACGCCGGATCGGCCTCGTTTACGAACACGCAGCCGTCGCTCATCTTTAGCGCTTTTTTATAAAGCGTCTCGATCGCGGCGCGTACTAGACGGGTTTTTAAGTCGTTATCGATATAAAAGCTGCCAAGCCCCTCGACCAAATTTATCACGCGCTTTATGCCTGCCTTTTTAGCGGCAAAGGTGCCAAACACGTTTGACTTGTGCGCCGAGGTTTGTAGCAAGTCCAAATTTAGAGAGCGCAAGATATCGGCGAGCTTTTTTGAGTTTTCAAGCACGGTTAGAGGATTTAAGCTCGCGCGGTCAAGCTCGTACGTCACGCAGTTGAACTCGCTTTTTAGCCTATCCGTGTAGTCGCCCTTTGGCGCGATAGCGAACACCTCGTGACCGAGCCGCTTTAGCTCGCGCATGATCGGCGCGCGGAAAAAGTAAATGCTCATATCGGCGTGAGATAAAAATCCAAATTTAGCCATTTTTAAAATTTTCCTTTAAATTTTGCGCCCTCATCTTAGCAACCTATAAATTTTAACCGCGCCGTTTAAAACGACCGGCTCAAACAGCTCTTTGTCGTAGTTTTCGAGCACGAAAAGCTGTATGTAGGCCGAGTTTAGCACCGCTTCGTCAAGCACCAAAAACCGCCTGTAATCCTTCATAAAAATGAGATAAATTTTACCGTCCGCGTTCATCTCGTGCTTTTTGACGACCAGCTTGTCTTTCTCGTCGTAGCTTGTTTCAAAGTACGTATTTACGGATATTTCGCGCTCGCCGATATAGACCTTGGACGCGTCGCCCGATACGCTAAACCCTCCGCCGATATTTATCGTATCGCCGTCTACCGAGTAGGGTTTGCCCGGATAAAATATCGCTCCGTACTCCTCGCCGCTGTTTAGATCGAGGTTTGAAAAGCGCAAAACGGCGCTAAAGATATCGATCATGGAGTCAGGCAGATAATAATAAATCTCGCGCGTTTTTTGTGGCGGCTGGAAATCCTTGCTATTTAGCGAATACAAAAACGAATTTACGCTCGTGGCGTTGTAGTCTTTCATCATTTGGTTCAAATTTAACCCGAATCTCTCGCTAAAATTACGCTCGGTGTATTCGACTTCTAGACGCGCCATATTTGCCGACATGCGCTGATTGCTAGCTAGCGCAAAGCTCACGGCGAAGTTATCCCTGCCTAGGTGCTTGCCGCCGTCGATGAGAGTCTTGACGTCTGCGTAGTAGCGGATCGGATAGCCGTAGTCCCACCACGCCAGCACGTAGTCCTCGCGCCCCGCGATCTTGTGTAGTTTATCTAGGCTCTCGACCTCGCTTTTGGCAAAGACTGTGCCGACTTTGTAGCCGTAAATATGCTCAAGGCACGGCATCAAAGATAACGCGGCGATACAAAAGACGCAAATTTTTTCTAAAAGCGCGTGCTTTTTGAGCGAGCTTAGGCCTGAGACCATAAAATAAGCCGCCCCGCAAATAAGCGTCGCCGCCGCAAACGTGGCTAGATATACGCCAAGGCTCGCCTCGCCGTCAAAATTTGGCGCAAAAACTGGAGATTTACCGTGCGAAAGGCTGTAATATTTATCAAAATATAAAAAGAAAAACGCGAAAAACGCCGCAACGCAAACGGTGCAAAATTTGTCTAAAATTTTATCTTTTTTGAAAAAATTCACGCAAAGCGCCGCAAAATATCCAAATCCTATCGCCATCACGGGCACGGAGTAGATCGTAAATCTAAGCCCGCCTTTTAGCGCCAAAAACCCAAGTAGCAGCATCGGAAGCGCAAGCAAAAAGGAGCGAAATTTAAGACAAAGCGCCGCGACTCCAACGAGCGATAAAACAAAAGTAACGATATGACCGCTGATACGCTTAGCAAAGGCATTTATCGACTCAAACTCAAACGAATAATCGCTCATTTCCATTATCGTTTTATTTACGTTATAAAAATGAAAAACCGGCTCGCTACTCTCGGAAACCCCGCGAAATATGTAAAATTTAAGCTGAAATAAAATTTGATTTAGCCCGCCGCTAAAGCCAAGTAAACCTACGGCCAGAGCTAGGCACGCGGCTACGACGCGCTTATCCCAGATCTGCGGGCGAAATCTCATCGCTAGATAAAGCGCGACCGCAAGCGCGCTTTTAGCGTAAAAATCGATATACGTAAGCGCGACTATCATCAAAATGACAGCCTCGTAATTTAGCGCGTTTTTCCTATCAAAAATCAAAGTGTAGAGCAAAAATGCGCCCAGCATCGCGAAATTTAGCGAGTAAGAGCTCGGATACCACCAGTCGTTTATCAGGATAAAAATCGGGATAAAAATGAGATCGTTTACGTTTTTTTTCTGCGCGAGGCGTATCATCGCCCAGACGCTAAACGCAGGCAGCACGATCGTGAGCATATCGGTGTCGTAGTAGCCCGCCATCGTGCGGTTGTAGTAGCTGTTTGCGATACTAGCTAGCAGCGCCGCCGCAAAGCCCATGCCGGGCATCTCGTACTCTTTGGCTATCAAAATCACGGGAATAACGATAAGCGAGCTAAAAAACACGCTCATATAAAGCAAAATGCTCTCAAAGCTAAAAGGTAAAATTTGATACAAAAAATACGTAAGTGTGGGCATCGAACGGCCGTAGTAGCTAAGGTCGTTTGGCTGATGAAAACCGGCTATCATATCGCGCGCGCCCTCGGCAAAGGCGTAGCCGTCGTTTGTGCTGATCATCAGCTGATCGTTCCAAAAAAAGTGCTGATACTCGCCCGCCCAATACACCCAGTACAGCCTGCAAACCACGCTAAAAATAAACGCCGCAAGCATCAAAAAACAAGTCTGTTTTGAAAATTTAAATTTATCCAAGAGTCCCGAAATTTTACTCGACATTTTTACCCTTTAAGTATCCTATGAGCTGCGCCGCGACGGCATTTTTATCAAATTTTACTATGCGGCCGTACGCTCTTTTTTCATAATCTTGCCTCAAATTTTCATCCTCGAGCGCTCGCCTCATCGCAGTCTCCATTGCTTTTTCATCGTCGACGGGCGTTAAAACGCCGTACTCATCGTCGCCAAGAAGCTCTCTAGCGCCGCTTTTGTGATCGGTAGAGACGATAAATCTCTCGCAAGCAAGCGCCTCTAAAAGCACGTTTGAAAAGCCCTCAAACCGCGAAGCACAGACGAAACACTGCGCGTTTTTGATAAATTTAAACGGATTTTTGTCCGTGCCTAGTAGCTTTACGCGCTCGCTCACGCCAAGCTCGTCGATCAAATTTTGAAGCTCGCCTTGCAAAGGCCCCTTGCCTAAAATCCCAAGCGTCGCGCGCTCGTCGTTTAAATTTGCGATTATTCTTATTAACATCGCTTGATTTTTACCGCTATCAAGCCGCCCGATATTTAGAAAAAACGGCTTAAATTTAGCCTCTATCGGCTCGTTTGCGAGAGTTTTTATCGCCGCTAAATCGACCGCGTTATATAGCACTTTCGTCTTTTCCCTGTCGCAGCCGAAATTTCGCACGAGATCATCGGCGTTTCCCTGCGCGTTAGCTAAAATCAAATCGGCTCTAGGATAAAGAGCCTTAACTAAAATTCTATTAGCAAGCCCGCTAAGTCCGCTTTTATAGATGACTGACGGACAGCTGCGCTCGCTTATCACCATTCGTCCTTTTACTCCGGCGATCCTTGCTAAAAGTGCGATATAACAAGGACGGTTCATTAAGACAAAATGCAAGTCAATGCCCAAATTGTCGCAAAGTTTTTTATAGTTTAAGGCTAAAAACGGAAACAAAAGTCCCAAACGAAAAAGCTTTTTGACGCCGCTTTCATAGGGGTCCGAACGCTCAAGAAAATGAATTTTAACCGTGCTTGGTATCTCGTAGGACACAACCTCGCTCATCAAAACGAGATGAACTTCATATTTTTCGCACAGAGCGGGGAGTAAATTTGAGACCACACGCTCCGCGCCGCCCGGCCCCATCGAGTAGAGAAAAACGGCTAATTTTTTCATTCGCCGTGCGTTTTTTTGTATATCCAAACGCGAATTTTAGTTAAAAACAAAATCATAGACTTTGGAAACGGGCTTAAGATCAGCATCGCCAGCGCTTCTTTTGTAAATTTAAATTTGAGGCTTTTAAAAAGATAGTCGTACATTTTTTTGTATTCGCCGCCAAATTTAGCATAATACGCCGCCATTTTATATAGGATCGCGATGTGAGCATCGTTTACGCGAAATTTGGGCTCGGCCGAATTTGCGCCGCTTGCGCTAGCTTGAGCGTTTTTCTCGGCGATCTTTTGCAAAATTAGCTCCGCAGTCATCGCGTAGCCTTTCATTATGCAAAGAGGGCGTTTAAACGAGTTTATCGTGACGCTGTCGCTGCGGTGAAAGCGGTAAATACGCACTGCATCGTGCAGATAGTAAGCAGGAAGGTCAAAAAGATAGATCCAAAGCGTATTTTCGCTACCGTAAAGCCCCTTTTCAAAGCGCCTATTTCCGATCGCATCTCGGCGAAACATTATCAAAAACTCGCCCGTTATCTTGCCGTCGTAGTAGTCCTGCGGCGAAATTTCCCCGCTTTTACTCAGTCCAAATCCCGAAAATTTCGTCGTCGGCTCGCCGTCAATCTCAAAATAACAGTTCGCCCAGACGCTAGCATACCCCTGCTCCAGCACGGCTGCCATCTTGCTTATAGCGCCCTCTATCAGCAGGTCATCGTCGTCTAGTATCACGAAAGCATCGCCGCTAGCGTGGTCAAAACCGTTGTTTTTATTTCCGTTTGGGCCGCGGTCGTAAGTTTGGTTTAGGACGTATTTTACATTGTCAAATTTAGCGACGTAACTTTGCGCAAGCTCGCGCGTGCCGTCGTTTGAGTTATCGTCGCTGATTATGATTTCTTTATTTTCGTAGTCTTGAGCCAGCGCGCTTTTTAGGGCGGCTTCAAAAAGCTCTTTGCGGTTATAGGTTGGGATTATTATGCTTACTTTTAGCATTTTAGCTCTTTATGTTTTGTGTGATAAAATCCATCCACTTTTGATAAATTTGATCGGTTTTAAAGGCGTTTTTGCGCTCGTTGGCGTTTTTTACCAGCTCTAGTCTTAGCTCCTCGTCGCGCATTAAAAGTTCGATTTTACTTCCGAGCGCTTTTACGTCGTCTATCGGTACTAAAAATCCGTCCTTACCGTCCTCGATGAGCTCTTTTGCGCCGCTTGTCGCAGTCGCCACCCTAGCGCAGTTAAAAAATACGCTTTCTATTAGCACGTTTGGCAAGCCCTCGGTTTTAGAGCTTGAGACGAGGATTTTAGCCCTTTCATAAAGTGAAGCGACATCGCTCGTTTGCCCGATAAACTCGGCATCCAGATGTAGCTGCTCGTGCGCGATGAGCTCTAGCCTTTGCCTCTCTTCGCCGGCACCCGCTATCACGATTTTCCACTCTTTTAAAAGCTCTTTATCGACTAGGCTCATAGCCTTTAAAAATACGTCGCAGCCTTTAAGCGAGATGAGACGACCGACAAAAAGGATGATATTTTCCTTCGGCAAGCCCTGTTTTTTGGCTTCAAACATCGGATTATACATCACGGTTTTATTTTTTACGAAGCTATAGTATTCGTAGTCCTCTTTCGTAAGTACCGTGAGTCCGCTAGCTAGCGGATAGAGCAAACGGCGCAAAAACAGCCAGCCGCGCCCTTTGAAAAAATCGGCGCTTGAATGCTCGCTGATAAAAAGCGGCTTGTTTATAAATAAATTCGACAAAATCACGTTGATATTGGTGCTGTCCATAGAGGAGATAACGACGTCAAATCCGCCGTTTTTGATCAAATTTCGCTGATAAAAAAACTTTTTCACGCGCCTGATTAAATTTGCAAAAAAACCCTTTTTCACCATCGGGAAAGGCAGGTCGATCAGCTTTATCCTCTCGTCTAGCTCGTAAAACGGCGGTTTGGTGTCAAATTTTAAAAGCGTTACGTCGTGAAATTTCGCAAAATAGCTCGCCAGCAAGCTCATCACGCGCTCGGCGCCGCCTGCTTGCAGGGTCGAAATTATAAATAAAACCTTCATTCTCTCTCCAAATTTTAATCGATGCGCGAAAATTTAATAAATCTTCAAAATTATTGATTTTATAAATTTTGAGCTTTATAATCGCTTAGTTTCTTATCTTTTAAATATCCGCTCATAGCCTAAAATTGCCGCTTCAAAGCGCGTTGCGGCGACATATTTTAAGCTGTTTAGGCGAGCTAGAGGCGAGACTTTTGTCTGCGCTCTTTGCACCCGCTCGGCTTGGATATTTGAGTCTGTTAGATCTGTCGGATGCGCGAAGATATCGCTAAAATACATCTTTAAGCCGTTTTGCAAAAGCAAAATCCGCCAAAAATCAGCCACGCAAAGCGCCTTTTTGTGCGTTTGCAAGATCTTTTCCGCCGCGCGCCTATCAAGCACGTAGGCCGCCGCTCGGTAAATCGTGCCGTAAGATCGCTTTGAGACTAGCCAAAAATCCTCCTCTAGTTTTTTACCAAATGCGCTAAATCGCCCCTCCAGACCGTCCTGCGCGCCGCAGATGAGAGCCGAACCCTCGTCCATCTTTGCAGCCGCTTCAAACGCCTTTTCCACGCCGTCCTCGTCTCCGATAACGTCGTCTTCTAAAATGAGCGCAAAGCTGGCGTCGCTTTTTAAAAACTCCTCGTAAGCGCGCGCGTGAGAGAGCGCGCAGCCGACCTCGGACGGGCTTAATAACCTGCCGTAGACCTCAAGGCTAGCCAGCGCGTAGCCGTAGTACTCCTTTGCGCTCATAGCTCTGCCGTCGGTCGCCTCGACGAGCTTAAATTCGCCATAGTTTTTAAACCGCTCTTTTAGCTTTTCTCGGCGCGCCTCGTCGCTTTTTAGTGAGATAACGAATACTAAGTTTTTCATCTTTTAAACTTCGATTTGATTTTATTTATCACGATTAGTTGTTCTCTTTTGTCAAATATCAAAAACAAGCTCGCGGCGTATCCGAGAGCAAGCAAAACCGCCGAATACGCGGCAAATTCGCTCCAGCTTGAAATTTGCACGAAATTTCGCAGCCAAAAAAACAGCCCGCAAACTGCCGCAAAAACGGCTAAATTTTTAAAATAAACGCCGTAAAAAGTGGTAAGCGGCAAGCTCAAATTTAACGCGGCGTTTATGAGATCAAATCCCAAAATGCGCACCGAATAAAGCGCGGCGCCGACGATCGCCATACCGTAAATGCCATAGTCCGTAAATTTAAGCACGGCAATCTGCGCCAAAATCGTGCCAGCACCCAAAATAGTATTTGCTATCGCGGGACGTTTTAGTTTATTGGTCGCGCTGTCGAGATTAAAAAGAGAAAAAACGTAGCTGATAAATATAATCGGCACCAGGGTTATCATCGAGAGATTATAGATTAGATTTATCTCGTCCGCGCTTTTAAACGGTAGCCAAAGCGTGTAAAATTCGCGCCCAAAAGCCACGAAAATAGCCGCCGGCACACTCATAACAAACGCCGTAACTCGCATCGAAAATTTAGCCTCCGCAACAAGCGCGGTCAAATTTGACTTAGAGTAGTGCTCGACAAATTTTGGCGCAAATATCGCGCTAAGCTGCGCCACGAAGCTCTCTAAAATGATCGGAGCCGCCTTTGAAACGGCTAAAATTCCCGTCGCGTTCGCGCTTAAAAAGATGTTGCAGATAAACAGGTCCATACCGCTCATAAGCACGCGGTTTAGGGCGTTAAAGCTATTATAGACGCCCGATTTTAGCAGCTCTTTTATCCGCGTAAAGTCAAATTCGCGCGGGTTAAATTTAAGCTCCGGAGTGATGCGGCGCGAAACCCAAACGCTCGTAAAAAACACAAACAGCGACGCGACTAGAGCAGAGATCGCGATATAGGCGATCATAGGTCTGAAAAAATAAAAAAGCGCAACGATAAGAGCGGCCAAAATGGCGCTAGACGCGGCGTTGCGAACCGAGATGATGTAGAGCTTGTTTTTGATAAACATCGAGACGCTGATGACGCCGTTAAAAAGCCCGACGCAAAAATTTATAAAATAAAACGCGAACGTAAGCCGCACGTCGCCTAGCAGCGCGTCGCTCACGTTTAGCACGCTTTGTAAATTTAAGATAAAAATGCCCGCGCCCAGCAAAATAAGAACGCAAAAAAAGATATTTACGACTAGAACCGACGAGTAGTAGGAGTTTGCCGCGCGGGTGCCCCCTCTGTGCCACTCGTACGCGACGAAGCGGCCGCTAACGGAGTTTATCGCCGCGGTCACGACTAGGGCGTAAGCCACGATAGCGTTTGACAGCCCGACAAAGCCGTAGGCTTCGTTGCCTAGGCTCTTTAGGATGTAGGGCGTGAGGAAAAAATTTATCCCCATCGAGACGATAAAAACGACGATGGAGCTGATCAAATTTACGAGCATTACAGCCTTGCGTCGGCGTTTTCGTAAACGTTTTTGATATCGTAAACGAGAGCTTTGCTAAATTTTAACCCTTTAAATTTATCGTGAGCGACGGCGATCACGACGCAGTCGTAGTCCGCCTCGTCAAAGCTTTTTAGCGGCACGATACCGTATTCGCGCTTTACCTCGGCTTCGTCCGCCCACGGATCGTAGACATCCACGCGGCAACCAAAATCCCTAAGCTCCTCGATCACGTCTATCACGCGCGAGTTGCGGATATCGGGGCAGTTTTCCTTAAACGTAAGCCCAAGCACCAAAACGCGAGCCGAATTTATCAAAACGCCCCTTTTTATCATTAGCTTTACGACCTGATCGGCGGCGTATTTGCCCATATTATCGTTTATACGGCGTCCGGCTAGGATCATCTCGGGATGAAAGCCAAGCTCCTGCGCCTTATGCGTGAGATAATAAGGATCCACGCCGATGCAGTGGCCGCCCACCAGACCCGGACGGAACGGCAGGAAGTTCCACTTCGAGCCAGCGGCCTTCAGCACTTCCAGCGTGTCGATGCCCAGGCGCTCGAAGACGATGGCCAGCTCGTTCATCAGCGCGATGTTCAGGTCGCGCTGGGTGTTCTCGATCACCTTGGCAGCCTCGGCCACCTTGATGCTGCTGGCACGATGCACGCCGGCCGTGATGACGGTTTCGTACAGCTTGGCCAGTTTCTCCAGCGTCTCGGGGTTGTCACCCGAAACCACCTTGACGATCGTGGGCAGGCGGTGCTGCTTGTCACCCGGGTTGATCCGCTCGGGCGAGTAGCCGACGTTGAAGTCCTTTTTCCACTTCATGCCGGAGTGCTTCTCCAGCACGGGGATGCACACCTCTTCGGTGGCGCCCGGGTAGACGGTCGACTCATAGACCACCGTCGCGCCACGCTTCATGTTGGCACCGACGATCTCGCTGGCCGAGACCAGCGGCGTGAAATCGGGCAGGCGTGCCGAATCGATCGGCGTCGGCACGGCCACGACGATCACGTCGGCCTGACCCAGCTGCTTCGGATCGTCCGTGATCTTCAGCTTCTTGGCCAGATCGAAATCACCGCGCTCGACCTCGCCGGTCACGTCGTTGTGCTGTTGCAGACGGGCAACCTTCGCTTTCGACACGTCGAAACCGATCGTATCGAAGTGTTTTCCAAACTCGATGGCCAGGGGCAGGCCAACGTATCCCAAACCAACTACTGCAACCGTTGTCATATTTTCTTCCAAACTGTGAAGTCAACGAGCGCCTTTCTTACGAAGAACCACCTGAATGGTCTCGATAAGCACCATGAAATCGAGAAACAGCGAGTGATTCTTGACGTAAAAAAGATCGTATTCCAGCTTTTCCATGGCCTCTTCTACTGAAGCGCCATAATCCATCCGCACCTGTGCCCAGCCAGTGATGCCTGGCTTCACGTAATGCCGAATATCGTAATATGGTACCTGTTGATTCAGTTTCTCGACAAAATAAGGCCTCTCCGGCCGTGGGCCTACGAAGCTCATCTCGCCGCGCAGCACGTTGATCAGCTGCGGCAATTCGTCGATGCGGGTAGCGCGGATGAAGCGCCCCACCCGCGTGATGCGATCGTCACCGATGCTGGCCCAGCGCGGACCATCCTTCTCGGCATCCTGCACCATCGAGCGGAATTTCAGGATGTCGAATGACTGCCCCGGCGCGCAGACCCGCTCCTGCCGGAAGAATATCGGCCTTCCGGTCTCCAGCAGGATCACCACCGCCGTCACCAGCATCACCGGTGCGGCCACCAGCAGCAGCGCCGAGGCCACCGCCACGTCGAACAGGCGCTTGATGATGGCCCGGGTGGGTCCCTGGGTGAAGCCGTCACCATACACCAGCCAGCCGGTACGCAGGTACTGCAGGCGGATCAGCCCCAGCTCCTGCTCGTAGAAGTTCAGCAGGTCCAGCACCTGGATGCCGGCCAGCCGGCAGGCCAGCAGCTGATCCAGCGGAATGTGGCCACCGCGCCGCTCATGGGCGGCCACCACGATGTGGGTGGCCTTGTGCTGACGGGCCACCGCCAGCAGCGACTCGCCCTTCAGGTCCACCGGCACCTGGGCCACCAGGTGGGCCGCATGCTGATGCACGCTGTCGGCCAGCGTGGCCAGCACCATGTCGGCCTCATCCCCCTCGCCCATCACCAGCACCCGACGCCCGCGCCGCTGCAGGAAGCCCAGCCGGAACGCCAGGTAGCGCACCACCAGAATGCCCACCAGCCCCAGCACCGAGGCAATGGCGAACACGCCGCGCCCCACTTCCGACTCGGGGAAGACATAGAAGAGCGCCAGCTGGCCCAGCAGCGTCACCAGGTACGCCGCGAACACCTTCTGCACCACCAGCCGGAAGGGTTCATCCTGCTGACGGCTGTACAGGCCAAAGGCCGTCATCGTCAGCATCATCAGTGCGGCAAACACCAGGCCACGCAGCGTGGAGAAGACCAGGCCGTCCTCGTTCAGCAACCGGATCTGGTAGCCGAGCACCATCGCGGCCACCAACACCAGGGCATCGATGACCGGCAGGACCGCAAAACGAACTCGGAGGTAATGGATGAAAGCGCGCATGTGCCGAAGCGTGTCAGGCAGCCCCCTGAGGTGCTGCCCGCCACGATGAAACCATCAACGGGCCAGCAGGATATCAGGCACGGTCGCCGCCGTGCTGGGAATACGCTGCTCGCCCCAAGGAGGCCGCCGGGCGGCGCCAGGTGAGATACACCGGCACCAGCATGTAGGCCACGCCCAGCGCCAGCAGGGCCAGCGTCAGGAAGTAGCCCGAGGTATTCAGCTTGCACAGGCCGATGCCTGCCAGACCCAGTGCGGCCTGGATGGACAGCAGCGCGGCCGGCGAATAGTGGGCATGGCAGACCGCCTGCACCAGATGGCGCAGCCCTGCCGAACCCGGCTGCTGCAGCCAGCGCTGTGCCGCCATACGGCCCGCCAGACGCCCCACCGACTCACGAACGAACTCGAAGACCGGCACGGCCACCAGCCACAGCAGCGCCGTGGTGCCGCCACGGACCTCGGCCGTGATGGAGCCCAGCCGCAGCGCGCCCCAGGAGATCATGAAACCCAGCGCCAGCAGCCCGCCCGTGCCCAGGGCGACGCCGGGCCGGTTGCGCCACGGCATGCTGGACAGGTACACCAGGCAACCCAGCAGCGCGCCGATCACGGGCAGCGCCACGATGGCGAACTCGGCGTACAGCGAATAGCGCGAACCGCCATCGGCATTGGCCGCGCCAAAGAACATCAAGAGCAGAAGCTGCACCATCACCATGCCGGCCGGCAGCGACGGCGTGGCCGAAGGCAGCCGGTCCAGGGCTGCCGTGGCAATCGGCAGCAGCAGGCTGACAGCGGCCAGCATCATGAAGCCCACCGACCAGGTGACCCGGTCATGCTCCAGATACGTGAACAGGAAGACGCCGGCCACCAGCGTGCCCACCACCTCGAAGATGCGCCGGACGGTGGCACCGCCGGCACCGGCCAGCCGTGCGTCCAGCGCGAGCCCGGCCAGCACCAGGGCAGCCGCGCCGAAGATCAGCCCCCGGTCGGATGCCGGCCAGGGATCGGAATAGAAGGCAGCCACCGCCACGCCCAGGGCCATGGCCACCGCACCGGCCGAACGCACGGTGGGCCGGTCACGGAGCATGTCACGCAGCAGCGGCACGGCGCCTGCTGCCGCGACAAAGGCAATCAGCAAGGAGGCGAAGGCAGAAGTTGGCATGGCTCGGATGACCCTGGCAAGACACTGACCGTCAGCTTATCGCACCGGCCGAAAAAGACGTGAGAAGTATGACCGGGAGGCTGTCAGATGGCCGCAACGATTTGAAACTTTTCGAGCAATTTAGAATAGCCGTAGGGGCATTGATGACCCTTTTGCCTCACCTCGCTTATCTTTGTACAGCCATGTTCCCGCCGGCCCCTGCGCGCACGCGCGCACGCGCCGCAGGCACCCTTTCCGCAAAACCCAGAATAAATCCCAGAACCCCCATGGACGTTTCCTCCCTGATCGCCGGGCGCAAGGCGCGCTGGCTCGTGACCGGCGCCGCAGGCTTCATCGGCTCTCACCTGGCCGAATCGCTGGCACTGGCCGGCCAGTCGGTGATCGCCATCGACGACTTCTCGACCGGCAAGCAGGCCAACATCGATGCCATCATGGCCTCCACCCGAGCCGCAGGACAGAACGGCCTGCAGTTCGAGGAAGGGACCATCTGCGACCGCGCCTTCTGCAACCGTGTCGTCGAGGGCGTGGACTACGTGCTGCACCAGGCCGCCCTGGGCTCCGTGCCCCGCTCGATGAAGACCCCGCTGGTCTCGTTCCAGGCCAACGTTTCCGGCTTCATGGAGATCATCGACGCCGCCCGCCAGGCCGAGGTGAAGTCCTTCGTCTACGCCTCCTCCAGCTCGGTCTACGGCGACCATCCCGCCCTGCCCAAGGTGGAAAGCGTCACCGGCAACGTGCTCTCGCCCTACGCCGCCACCAAGGCTGCCGACGAACTGTTCGCGGGCACCTACGCGCGCTGCTACGGCATGCGCGTGGCCGGCATGCGCTATTTCAACGTCTTCGGTGCCCGTCAGGACGCCAACGGCGCCTATGCTGCCGTCATCCCGCGCTGGATCGCCACAC
>CALISV010000138.1 GCA_938041615.1 uncultured Campylobacter sp.
TTTTTAACTTATCTTGAGCCTTGTTTTTTATTCAAATTTTGAAGTCAAATTTGGATTAAAAGTTTGCGGTCAAATTTGAGATTTAAGCCGTTTTTGGTTTAAATTGCCCCTTTAAACTAAATAATTAAATTATTTAAAAAGGAAAAAATATGTCGTTTTTTGAAAAATTAAAGTTAGCTTTTTACACGATTTGTCGCCCCGAAAAGCTTATTTCGTTTAGGCTAGCAAAGCCTGATCAACGCTACACGCGCGAAGCGAATTTTACCCTAAAATACGGTATCCTTCGCGCTCATCAAAATATGGACGCCGTCACGATCGCCTACGACCGCCTGTGCGAACAATATGCTGGATTTAAGCCGCTTTTTATCATTGAAAACGCCCCGCAGTGCGAATACACGAATATGCACGCAAGCTCTAGTTACGAGATGCTGGACGAGGAGGAGTATAATGCGCAAAATCCGGACGCTCGAGACTTTCCGGCTGCGGAGTTTCGTTTGATGCTAAGTATCCTGCGCAACCCCGAATACAAGACGGAAGTTGGCCAATTTTACGGTAAATTTAGCCTAAATTATCCAGATAAATTAAAGGCGCTAGAATACCTCAATACCCGCGATTATAACGCTCTTGACGAGGATATCGACGTTTATCTGTGTCCTTGCGAGCGCAGTACGGACGTATTTGCGAGAATGATTCAGGGGTATTTTGCCGATGATTTTGAACCTGAGCAGACGTATGCGTTTATTTTGATGATGAACGAGCGATTCGGGTTTGAGTTTATCGGTATCGGCGCGACTCTGATGCTATTTTATCGCCGCGAAAATTTAAGCGACGCCATGGCCGAGGAGCTACTGCAAGAGCTTGCTGAAATTTACGATACGCCTTACGATGCGATCAAAAAAGCTCTGTGGCATAACGCGTTTGGCTCTCGTAAGACGCTCGTGCTACCGTTTGCCGAAAATATCGAAGATACCGTAGCGGATGAGCTGTAAAATCGGAGTAAATTTTGCCTCGCAAGCTCAAAATTTTAGACCAAAATCTTAAACATTACAAAATTTTAAAGAAATTTTAGCTACACTCTGCAAATTTTATGAAAAAGGATGCCAAATGAACCCTTCCGAATTTATCTGGATGGATGGAAAATTAGTCAAATGGGAGGATGCTAAAGTCCACGTTTTAACCCACTCGCTTCACTATGCAAACGCCGTATTTGAGGGTACAAGAGCCTATATGACGGATAAAGGCTTAGCGATATTTCGCCTAAGCGACCACACCGCGCGCCTACTAAAATCAGCCAAAATGACGATCCTAAACGTCAAATACACGCAAAAAGAGCTCGAAGACGCACAGGTCGAGCTACTTCGCGCAAATAAATTTAAATCAAACGTCTATCTACGCCCGATCGTTTACCTAGGCTACGGCGTGATGGGTCTAGCTCACACCAAAGCTCCCGTAAATACGGCAATCGCCGCATGGGAGTGGGGTGCGTATCTGGGCGAAGAGGGCCTAAAAAAGGGCATACGCGTGAAAATTTCAAGCTTTGCTAAACTAAACGTCGGCGGTCAAATGAGCCGCGCGAAATCAAGCTCGAACTACCTCTGCTCGCAAATGGCAAACTACGAAGCCAAAGAGGCGGGCTACGACGAGGCGCTACTGCTTGATAGCGAGGGCTACATCTCAGAGGGGCCGGGCGAGTGCTTTTTCATCGTGGAAGACGGCGCGCTCATCACTCCTCCAAACGACAGCAGCCTAGCTAGCATCACGCAAGACACCGTCATCAAAATCGCCCGCGATCTAGGCATCGAAGTGCGCAGAGAGCGCATCACTCGCGACCGCGCATACACTGCGGACGAGGCGTTTTTCACGGGTACGGCGGCCGAGGTCACCCCGATAAGCAACATCGACAACCGCGTTATAGGCGCGGGCGAGCGCGGAGCGGTAACTAAACGCCTACAAGACGCGTATTTTGACGTAGTTTACGGACGCAATCCAAAATACGCCTCGATGCTAACTTACATTTAAGGAACGAAATGCCAGCGGATTTGAATGATTATTTTAATAAAAAACGAGGCTCTAGCGGCGGCGGAGACGATAATGGCGGCGAGAGCAAAGGCCCAAAAGTAAATTTTAAAACGCCTGATTTTAAAGGATTCGGCAAAATTTCGGCCTTTGCCTACGTCATCATCGCACTCGTGGCCGTGATCGCGCTCACGCAGCCTTTCGTCACGATAAACTCGGGCGAAGTGGGCATCAAGTCAAATTTGGGTAAATACGACCCGTCTCCGATGCAGCCGGGACTGCACTTTTTTATCCCATTCTTGCAAAAGGTCATCGTAGTCGATACGCGCGTGCGCCTCATCAACTACACGTCTGGCGAAGATATGGGCGAAGCGGCGCAAAAGTATGGCGCACAGGCTCAAGCGGGCATCATCCGCAAAAACTCGATTTCCGTTTTGGACGCGAGAAACTTGCCCGTCAGCATCGACATCACCGTGCAGTACCGCCTAAATCCGGAAAACGCGCCTCAAACGATCGCGTCCTGGGGGCTTAGCTGGGAAAACAAGATCGTTGATCCCGTCGTGCGCGACGTCGTGCGCAGTATCGCGGGCAAATACACCGCCGAGGAGCTTCCGACGAAGCGAAACGACCTAGCCACGGCTATCGACGAGGGCATCCGCAAGGACATCGACGCACAGCCAAACAAACCAGTCGAACTACTAACCGTGCAGCTGCGCGAGATTATCCTGCCTGAAAAGGTAAAAGAGCAGATCGAGCGCGTACAAATCGCTAAGCAAGAGGCCGAGCGAACCAAATACGAAGTAGAGCGCGCAAATCAAGAGGCGCTCAAAAAAGCAGCCCTCGCAGAAGGTACGGCAAAAGCCGCTATCATCGAGGCTCAGGGTCGCGCGGACGCCGCTAAGATCGAAGCCGACGCACAGGCCTACGCAAACAAAGAGGTCGCAAAAAGCCTCGATCAAAATTTGCTAAATTTAAAGCAGATCGAGACGCAGGCTAAATTTAACGAGGCGTTGCGCGAAAATAAAGACGCGAAGATATTCTTAACGCCCGGCGGAGCGGTGCCGAATATCTGGGTGGATACGAAGGATAAAGAGAAGCAAAGCGCGATAGCGCAATAACTTTTGTTTGGAGCGGCTCGCCTTTTTGCGCTTTGCGGGCGAGCGCTTTTTGTGGGGTTTTGTTTCACTTGTGGTTGCAATCACAAGCAAGAGCCATGTTTGCCCCGCTAAATTTGGCCAAGTAACTCCAAAATCATCTCGAAATAGGTGTGGTTTTTGCGAAGCGAAATGTTTTTGCAAAAAACTTTGCCTTTTTATACTCAAATTTTAATCAAAATTTGGGCTTTAAAATTTACCCGCGCGCCGAGCCAAACCCGTAGCCGAAAGGAAATAAAAATGAAAATAGACTGGGAAAAAGTTGGTGGTCTTTTGCCTGCCGTCGTTCAAGAAAGCTCGAGCGGCGAGGTTTTGATGCTTGCTTATATGAACGAAGAGGCGCTAAATTTGAGCCTAAAAACGGGCTTTGCGCACTATTTTTCGCGCACGAAAAACCGTATCTGGAAAAAGGGCGAGGAGAGCGGAAATACGCAGGCCATAGACGAGATTTTCCTGGACTGCGACAACGACACTATACTGCTCAAAGTCGTTCAAAACGGCGGCGTAGCGTGCCACACCGGCGCAAAATCGTGCTTTTTTAGAAAGATTTCTGGAGACGGCGGCGAGTCAAATTTAATCAGCGTCGACGGGCAAAATTTGACGCGAGAGCAAAATTTAAACCAAGCCAAAAAGCCGATCTACGGCATAATCGACGAGGTTTATCACGCGATAATAGACCGCAAGCTAAACGCCGATCCGCAGACTTCATACGTCGCTAGCCTGTTTAAAAAGGGCGAAAACGCAATCCTAAAAAAAGTCGGCGAGGAGGCCACGGAGCTCGTGATGGCGTGCAAGGACGCTTCGCAGTTTGACTCTGACGCAAACGGCGGCCAAATTTCATCAAATTTAACCCAAAACGAAAATTTTGCTAAAATTTCAAACGAAAACGCCGCAAACAAAAACAGCCAAACTGAGACATCTCAAAACCAAAAGCCAAAAACGCCGACCGAGGAGATCATCTACGAGGCGGCCGACCTGTGCTTTCACTCGCTCGTGGCGCTAGCGCTACACGGCATTCATCCTGACCGCGTCAAGGCCGAGCTAGCGCGTCGTTTCGGGATGAGCGGTATCGAGGAAAAAAACTCGCGAAAAGGCTAGGGCGGTCAAATTTGGCACGCTTTGTGCAGGAGGATTTTAAATTTGGCTCGCCGCAAGGCAAACGAAGCAAAGAGGCAAGATGATAAACGAACTAAAACAAGGCTTAAATTTCTATCTGACGCACCTTGGCTGGGTGGATTTTGTCGCCTATATCTGGATGTTTTTGACCTTTTTAGCGCTCGTTTCGCTTTGCGTTTACGTCGCGTTAAAGTCCTATTTTGCGGGCTTTGCGCTGATGATCGTTACTATCGCGGGGCTTGGATGCGGGGCGTATTTTATGCCTAAGCTTTTAGATGAAAATTTGCGAACCCGCTCGCTCGAGCTAGTCTCAACCAAGCAGCTTGAGTACTCAAACACGTTGCTTGTGGATCTGCGCCTCACGAATCTCTCAAAAAAGCCGTTTAACTACTGCGAAATCGGGCTTAGCTTTTACAAAAACTCGGGCAATACGCTGCGCCGATACGCAAACGAGCTAAAGCCGTTTTTGAGAGAAAATATCGTGCTAAAAGACGCGCTGGACGTAAACGCGACGCGCGAGATCACGCACGTGGTAAATAACTTTCGCGCACAGGACTACAACGTAACGACAAGTTCGGAGTGCTTTTGATGGAAGGGTATTTTAACGTATTTCACTTCATCGCGCTTGCGGTTTTGGCGCTACTATCGGTGCTTTTCGCGCTGATCGCCCGCGGCGAAAAAAATCCGAATTTTTTTAAAATTTACATTGCGATAAACGTAATAGCGACGCTGACGCTTGGATATTTTTTCATGATGATCGTGGATAAATACACTAAAAAGGCCGTGCTGACGGAGTTTTCCGGCCACCGCGTGCTAAGAAACGAAACCATCGTGTTTAAGGGCTCGCTGCGAAATACGGGCGAGTTTAGCATCGCAAACTGCGATCTGACCGTCAAACTCATCAACAACCCCGTGAGCAAGGACACGATCGCAGGCTCCATCTTTAAACCTAGCGGACTATCGCTATCTTCGCGCGGCGACGAGCGCTCAAACGTCGCGGAGATCACCGCTAGCGTCGCTAAAAATATCGCGCCAAAACAAATACGAAATTTTAGCGTTTCGATGCCGTATCCGTCGTACTTTGCTAATACTCAAACGATAACGAAGCTGGAGTGTAGGTAGGCACGGGTAAATTTGCCCAAATGCTCTACTTTTTATCAAAATTCGTCGATATTTTTGTCTA
>CALISV010000139.1 GCA_938041615.1 uncultured Campylobacter sp.
GATTAAGCGATTTTGCGGTTAAATTTTAATAAAATAATATTTTCGTAATAAAAATAAACAAAGGAGGATATCGATGCGACTAGACAGGGCGCTAAGCTACGACTACACGGTCGCCAAGTATTTTATGTTCGCGACGATACTGTTTGGGATAGTCGGTATGAGCGTCGGCGTTTTCATAGCGTTTCAGATGGCATATCCGGACTTAAACTATCTCGCGGGCGAATACGGCACCTTTAGCCGCCTAAGACCGCTACACACGGCGGGCGTGATATTTGGATTTATGCTTTCGGGCGTTTTTGCGACGTGGTACTACATCGGACAGAGGGTTTTAAAAGTCTCGATGAGCGAGTCGCCGTTTTTGATGGTGGTTGGTAAGCTGCACTTTTGGATATATATGTTAGTTATGGCGGGCGGCGTGTTTAGTCTGCTTGCTGGCGTTAGTACGTCAAAAGAGTACGCTGAGCTAGAGTGGCCGCTAGATATCGGCGTGGTCGTGCTTTGGGTGCTTTGGGGCGTTAGTATATTCGGCCTTATCGGTATTCGCCGCGAGAGGACGCTTTATATCTCGGTTTGGTATTTTATCGCGACGTTTTTAGGTATCGCGATGCTTTATTTGTTTAACAACATGGCCGTGCCGACCAAGCTGGTTTCGGGATACGGCAACTGGTGGCACTCGGTCTCGATGTACGCCGGAGCCAACGACGCGCTAGTGCAGTGGTGGTACGGGCATAACGCCGTGGCGTTTGTGTTTACCGTGCCGATAATCGCTCAAATTTACTACTTCCTTCCTAAGGAGAGCGGTCAGCCGATATTTTCTTACAAGCTCTCGATTTTCTCGTTTTGGAGTCTCATGTTCCTTTATCTTTGGGCGGGCGGACACCATCTGATCTACTCTGCGGTGCCTGACTGGATGCAGACGATGGGCTCGGTGTTTTCAGTGGTTTTGATACTGCCGTCTTGGGGTTCGGCGATAAATATGCTCCTAACGATGCGCGGCGAGTGGCAGCAGCTTAGAGAAAATCCTCTTATCAAATTTATGATTTTGGGCTCTACTTTTTATATGTTTTCGACTCTTGAAGGACCGATTTTGGCGATCAAATCAGTAAATGCTCTCGCGCACTTTACCGACTGGGTGCCGGGCCACGTGCACGACGGTACGCTAGGCTGGGTCGGCTTTATGACGATGGCGGCGCTTTATCACATGACGCCTCGCGTATTTAAACGCGAAATTTACTCGAAATCCTTGATGGAAACTCAGTTTTGGATACAGACTATCGGCATAGTGCTTTATTTTTCATCGATGTGGATCGCGGGCATCACTCAGGGTATGATGTGGCGCGCGACCGACGAATACGGAAATTTAGCCTATTCATTTATCGATACGGTGATAAACATCGTGCCGTACTACTGGATCAGAGCCGTGGGCGGACTGCTATATCTGCTTGGATTTTTTATCTTTGTTTATAATATCTACAAGAGTTTTGGCGCCAAAGCGCTCGTAAAAGAGCCGCTAAGCGCGAGTCCTGCGGGCGTAAAGGAGGTTGCTAATGTTTAGTTGGTTAGAAAAAAATCCCTTCTTTTTCGCGGTTATGGTTTTTATATTTATCGCCTATGCGGGCGTGATCGAGATACTGCCTGATTTTGCCAACAGAGCTAGGCCGCTAGAGGGAACCAAGCCGCCGACTGTTTTACAGCTTGCGGGAAAACACGTGTATATGAAAGATAGCTGTAACGCCTGCCATACGCAGCAAATTCGCCCTTTTAAGGCCGAGACCGATAGATACGGCATGTATTCGCTTAGCGGCGAGTATGCGTTTGACCGCCCGCATCTTTGGGGGTCAAAGAGGACCGGCCCCGACCTTTGGCGCGTGGGTAACTACCGCACCACCGACTGGCACGAAAATCATATGAAAGACCCGACCTCCGTGGTGCCGGGCTCCATAATGCCCGCCTACAAGCATCACTTTAGCAACAACGCCGACATCGAGACGGCATACGGCGAGGCGGTAACGACGAAAAAGGTATTCGGCGTACCGTACGACGTAGAGGGTATGCCAAGCCTAGGCACCTACGATGAAGCGCAAGCAGCCGCCAAAGAAGAAGCCGCCGCTATAGTTGAAGAGATGAAAGATGAAGAGGTCAAAAAGGCCTTTGAGCGCGGAGAGATCCGCGAGATAGTGGCGCTCATCGCCTATCTAAATAGCTTAAAATAGGCAAATTTATGGATGCGCAGACTCTAAGAGATATCCAAGGATACGGAGCTTTTATCTTTCTAGCCGTGTGCGCCGCGCTTCTTTACGGATACTATTTTCATCTTTATAGATCCGAAAAGAGCGGCAGGCGAGACTACGAAAGATACTCCGACCTCGCCATAAAAGACGGTATCGACGAGGAAATTTTAGAGTCTGCGTCCATAGAGCAAAACGCTAAAAAGGAAAAATAATGCAATGGTTTAACTTGGGAGACGACGTAAATTTACTCGCTCTCGTCGGCGCAGTCGCTATCGTCGCGCTAACGGCGTTCGTGGCGGGCAAATACGTAAGGCAGATGAAAGTCGCCAAAGAGGGCGGCGAGCTTAGCGAGCATAGCTGGGACGGCATAGGCGAGTATAAAAACCCTCTGCCGCTGGGCTGGGCGGTCGTTTATGTGCTGGTTATCGTTTGGGCTTTGTGGTATATGCTAGCAGGCTATCCGCTAAACTCATACTCGCAAATCGGAGAATACAACGAGGAAGTCGCCGCTGCAAACGCTAAATTTGAAAAGAGTTTCGCAAATCCAGACGCCAAGACGCTTCACGCGATGGGCGAGAGCGTGTTTTTGGTGCAGTGTTCCTCCTGCCACGGCATAACCGGCGACGGTATAAACGGCAAGGCCGCAGACCTTTCCAAATGGGGTAGCGAAGAGGGGATATACGATACGATAATGAACGGCTCAAAAGGCCTTGAGTACCCGATGGGCGAGATGCCTGCCGGTATGGCTGACGAGGAGGGCGCAAAGGCGATCGCGGCCTACATCGCTAAAGAAATTTCGGGCATAAAAAAGACTAAAAACGAAAATTTAGTAGCTAGCGGCAAGGAGCAGTTTGCGGCGTGCGCATCATGCCACGGCGAGGACGGCAAAGGCATGGATGGCATGAGCCCTGATCTATCCAAATACGGCACGGCGTCATTTATCGAGGACGTGCTGCAGCGCGGTAAAAAGGGCGCTATCGGCGCGATGCCTAAATTTAACGACGGCAGACTAAACGCCTTGCAGCAAAAAGCGGTCGGCGAGTACGTTATCTCGCTTTCTAAAGGAGAATAAATGGAAAACACGAATCGAAACGTTTTCGGCCTCCATGGCGTGACTGGGCTACTCATCGCGACCGGGCTGCTATTAGCGATCCTAGCGACGCTCACGTACTACGCGATCAAGCTCCAGCAAGAAGTCGCGCAAAAGCCATACACGCTAAACGCCTCCGAGCTAAAGATGAAAAGCGCGGATAACGCCAAGCAAGTGCGCGTGAAGGAGTAGCCATGCAAACGGTTTTAGAAAAAATCATAGTCGCAGGCCTCGTTGCGACCGCCCTCATCGCGGCATGGGCGGTGCTAACACCAAATCACCTTTTCGTGGGATGAAATTTGATAAACCAAGAGGCGCAAACTCGGCTGCCTCTTTTCAAATTTTAGGCTTAAATTTAAGTGGCACGCTTTACTTTTTGTGCGAAAAAGCGCGACTAGGCCGATGAAGCTTATAAATTCTACTCGCTCAAATTTGATTGCGCTCGCTTTTTTGCGAGGCGTTAAATTTACAATGAACTTTCTAAATTTAAATTTGAGCGCACTTTGCCGCTTTTCTGCGCTCAAATTTGCAAATTTGACCCGCGCATTTTTTATCTTTTTATTTTTTCTTTTTTGCGGCGCGGCGACTTTGCAGGGCT
>CALISV010000140.1 GCA_938041615.1 uncultured Campylobacter sp.
AATGTATTATCAAAAATATTCCGTGTTTTAAGCGAAAATATAAAAGAATTAAATTAAAATCACAATCTAATCTTAACGAAATAAAGAAATGGAATTTTTATCGTTTTTCTTTCTGGCTATAGCCGTTTTTATAGCTTGGAAAAAGCCTAAAAAAGAGGGCTTAGCGTTTGGCGCATTTGCCGTGGGGACGGCGATTTGCTTTATTATGTTTTTCATCGCCAGCTGGACGTCCCTGCTGCCTTACGCGGCGTACTAGGAGGGCCAGATGAGCTTTTTTAACGAGAAAAATTTCGACTTCGTCATGGCCACCGCGGTCTTGCTCGTGCTTGCCATCCCCGTCGGTATCGCAAATATCTATCTTGGCTACGTCATCGGCGAGGGGCCTTGCACGCTTTGCTGGTGGGAGCGTATCGGCATGGTCGTAGTCGGCGTCGCGGGTATCTTGATACTGCGCTACGGACTAAAGGCATGCTACATAGCTGCCGTGCTTTTCGGCGCTACGTATGGTATTTTTATGACGCCAAGACACGCTAGCTTTAGCTTGTATAGAGACGTCGGCATGGGCTTTGGCGGCTATATATTCGGCGCGCACACCTATACGTGGGGCATTTTAGTGTACTGGGTCGTGGTTGTAGCGATGGGGCTTATGATGCTTTTTGCCAAAGATAAGGTCGTCTCTGGCGATATCTCGCGCTCGGACACTAGGATCAAGCCTCTTAGCGCATATTCTAAATTTGTTATCGCATTAAGCCTCTTTGTGATCCTATCAAATGCCGTTCAGGCGCTCATCTCGGCAGGCATCCCTCCGTATAGCGGCAAGGGCGATCCTGAGCGCATCAGTCTAAATAACACTTGGACCTCAGGCGTTTGGAAAAGGTTTGAAAAGCCGTTTTCATTTGTCGGCGCAAACGTCGTCGAGGATCCGTTTATAGCGGGCGAACCTAAAGATATAAGCGTCAAATTTAACTCTGATCCAAGTGCCGGCGCGTTTACGGGCGTAAAGCCTGCGCTTAGCGTGAAAAACAGCTTCCCGCTTCCTTTTGAAACAAAAGGGATTTTTGGCAAAGGCGTAACGAGCGGACTTGCGTACAACGCTAAAAACGATACTTTTGGCATCTCAAACACCGAAGGCGGAGTTTATTTTACGGATGCGAATTTTAAAGAGATCGCTCACGCTATCATCGACAAGCCAAACGGCCGCAACATCAAAAAGGCCGTCGCATCGACCTTCGTCGACGATATGCTGGTGACTACAGGCTTTAACAAAACAACCTTCGCCGTTAAACCTGCCCAAAATGTGGACGCGTATCACGAGTGGAGATATTTTAGAGAGAACAGCGGCGGACTCGAGTCTGCGTGGAAATTTGACCGCCCGGCGCTTTTAACGATAAGAGCGAAAAAACAATACGTCCTAACGCTCGCAAAAGACCCGCAAAGCACCTATATGTATATGATCACGGTGCCAAACGAGCGCGCCAAGAACTTGATCCTCATCAAAGTCGATAGCAAAGACAAGATGCTAAGCGGCGAAACTATCGTGACATCGGGCCTCGCGCTAAAAGAAAAACGCGATCTAAAGGACTACTACGTCACGGCTGGCGATATCGCGGGCGGTAAGTTTTTGGTCTACTCCAAAAACTACAACACCTTGCTCGTGATCGACCTTGCGGAGGCGAAGGTGATTGACGCCTACGCGATGCCGCAAATAGGCGATATCTCAGGCATGGCGATAAAGGGCGGTAGCATCTACGCTCTAGCTCATAAAGATGGCAAAGTAAACGTCGTAGAGCTAAACAATCCTCTGGGCGAGCAAATTTAACCCCCGACTAAGGCAAATTCGTCCGTTTTGCGCGGGCAAGTTTGCCTCTATCCTAAATCCTCTTTAAGCTTAAATTCGGTCAAATTTTATATAATTTGGCGTAACCATAAAAACCAAAGGAGCGAAAATGAATTTTTTAGAATCGATGAAATTTCGTCATGCATGCAAGATCTTTGACGAAAGCAAGAAAATCAGCGCGGGCGAATTTGACTTTATCTTGGAGGCGGGCAGGCTAAGTCCTAGCTCGGTTGGGCTAGAGCAGTGGGACTTCGTCGTCGTGCAAAACGAGCAGCTCAGGCAAAAGATCCGCGAAGCCTCGTGGAATCAAGTGCAAGTCACCTCTTGCTCGCATTTGCTAGTTATCCTAAAGTCGCTGAGGTAAAAAGCGTAGGCGAATACGTGGAAAAAATCATCTATCGCCGCGAGGACAAGGCGCCAGAGATAATTGCCGCGAGGAAGAAATTTTACAGCGATTTTCTAGGTGGGCGCTTCCAGGGAGACGACGAGCTAGTCTATCACTGGTCGAGTAAGCAGTGCTACATCGCGGCGGCAAATATGATGACCGCGGCGGCGAGCCTAGGTATCGACAGCTGCCCTATCGAGGGCTTTGACGCAGTGGCTTTAAATAAAATTTTAGGCCTTGACACGAGCAAGCAGCGCGTGTGCCTCATGGTGCCGTTTGGCTACCGCGTCAAACCGCAACCAAAAAGATACCGCCGCGAACTAAGCGACGTCGTGAAGTGGATTTACTAAATTCGGTAGTTGGGTAAATTTGAAAATTAACGGAGTCGGTGCGAGCCTAGCGCTATTTTGGTGCCGACCGAGTTTTAAATCTAAGCTTTACTGCTCAAATTTGCCGCAATTTAAATTTGCCAAGGCGGCGAAAACGAAAAATGAACCGATAAAATCTACGTCGGCACAGAGCGTGTGTGTCGCAGACGACGCGAAAGCGCCAAACGCGGTTTGTCTATATGTTTATAGCGATTTTTACGATTTTGCGGTAAAGCTTTGCGCCAAAATACCGTTTTGTATCTAGGTCGGACAGTAAAACGTCGGTGGGTTTGGCGAAATCCGTTTGAAGCAAAAGACAGCCGCGCTTATCGTGCGATATTTTATGCGAGCGAG
>CALISV010000141.1 GCA_938041615.1 uncultured Campylobacter sp.
GCCTACTTTACCTACACCGATCCGGACAGCAACTCTACCGACACGTACCTCGTAAGGGCAGATGGTACTCCTGGAATAACCGCAAACGACTACGTAGTAAAACTAGCCGGTACCGTAAATCTGGACAATGCCAGAATTTCCAATGTGGATACAGACGCGACTCCAGGGGTTGATACCCTCCAGATAACCCTCTAATCTCCGCGATAAACCCCGACCTTTCGGGGTTTATCCTCTTTAAACTCTCAAATTTTCTCCCTCTTTCAAATTTTACAGAACGACTCAAATTTAACGATGGACCAAATTTGCGCTCAAATTTAATCCGCCGCACGTAAATTTGCTCGCAAAAATCTAAATTTCGCCGCATCAAATTTAAAATAATCAAATTTGCACCGGCCGTAAAGCCCTAAAATTCGTCCTTCTCAATCAAATTTGAAAAAATCAAAAAAATTTTACCTCTGCCCCTAAAGTTTTTTTGATTTCGTCCGATATAGTTTTTGAACGACAAGAAGTCGTAATTAAACTTTAAAAGGATTTACAATGAGTTTTCGTATTAACACGAATGTAAACGCTCTAAACACACACGCAAACGCAGTCGGTAACAACCGCAACCTTTCTCTTTCTTTGGGTAAACTTAGCTCAGGTCTAAGAATCCAAACTGCAGCAGACGACGCTTCCGGTCTTGCTATCGCCGATAGCCTTCGCTCTCAAGCTAGCGCGCTTGGTCAAGCTATCAACAACGGTAACGACGCTATCGGTATCATCCAAGTAGCCGATAAAGCTATGGACGAGCAGCTAAAAATTCTTGATACTATCAAGGTAAAAGCTACCCAATCAGCCCAGGACGGTCAAACAAGCGATTCTCGTCAAGCTTTGCAAGCCGATATCGTTCGCCTAATGGAAGAGCTAGACAACATCGGTAATACTACGTCTTTCAACGGTCAGCAGCTACTAAACGGAACATTCTCTAACAAAGAATTCCAAATCGGCGCTTACTCAAACCAAACCGTTAAGGCCTCTATCGGCGCTACTACGTCAGACAAGATCGGTCTAACGAGATTTGAGAGTTCAAAACTATTAACGCTTGCGAATGCTCTTTCTAAAGCTTCTTTAAACGTCGTCGATATGAAATTTTTAAACGTAGACGGCGTAAACGATGTTGGCGTAGCTAAAGCTAATATAGGATTTGGCTTAGGTCAAGGTATAGGCGCACTAGCTGAAAACATCAATAAAGTAGCGAATAAAACGGGCGTTAGAGCTACGTTTGACGTAACTTGGAGAGGTACGGCATCAGTAGCGATACCGGGAGGACTTATCAAGAGCCTTTCTATCAACGGCGTAAAAATAGGCGACCTTGACGTAAAAGCAAACGACAGTAACGGCGCTCTAGTAAACGCTATCAATAAAGTAAAAGACCAAACCGGCGTAGAGGCTTCGGTAGACGCAGAAACCGGAACTATGGTCTTAACTAGCCGCGACGGCCGAGGCATACAAGTAAAAGGCGGCGACCTTTCAAAAGGTCTAGGTAAGGGAACAGCTGCATTAACTAAAGGTTTTGTAGGTCGTTTGAATCTAGTTCGCTTGGATGGACGCGATATAAAAATCGGCGGAACTACTAAACTTAATCTAAGTAAGGATGCATTTTCTGCAGACGGCGGCCAGCAACAGTCTGTTTCTCTAAGAGACGTTCGCGGTCAAATAGATAAGAAATTAGCTACGGCCATGGGCTTTTCAAGAATGAGCAAGGAGCTAAGCGTAAATCAATCAGCGGGCGTTATGACCTTGCGCGGCGCTATGGCTGTTATGGATATCGCTGAATCCGCTCAGAAAACTCTTGACCAGATCCGCTCTGACCTAGGTTCTGTTCAAAATCAGCTTGTTGCAACCGTAAACAACATCACGGTTACTCAAGTAAACGTAAAATCAGCCGAATCTCAAATCAGAGACGTTGATTTTGCTAGCGAGAGCGCAAACTTCTCTAAGTTTAACATCCTTGCTCAGTCGGGAAGTTATGCTATGAGCCAAGCTAACTCTGTTCAGCAAAATGTCTTGAGACTACTCCAGTAGTCGAAAGCATTTCTACGCGAAGCGGGATTTATCCCGCGTAGCTGGAAAAACGTTTTAAGACTACTTCAGTAGTATTAAACGTTTCTAGTGAAGTAAGGCTATTTTGGGCTTTACTAAACTAGTATTTGGCGAGTGTGTTTATAATACGCAAACTAAAGTCCTAGATTTGTTTATTGATCTAGGACTTATTCTTCTTTTGCTATATCTATTTGATTATTTCAAAAAAATAACTTGACTGACTCGGTATTTTAAGTGCTTCAAAGTAGGCTATTAAATAAAGAGATAGACAAATTTGACTACAAAATTCACTTACCTTTCTGAAATGTAGTAAAACAAATAAGCAGGGTATGTAGATTGTCGCGCCCAGAAAATCTAAATTTGTATATGTTTTACGCAGCAATCCAGTTTGCCAAGGAAGTCGCTACTAAAAAATATTAATCACAAAGGTCTAGCTTTTTTAAAACCTAAAAAGATAATTTAAAATCTTCTTTAGCTTTCCCGATCTCATTTTTAGTTATGAGATTTCGTTTTTTTAATTCCCTAACCAAATTTTTAGATGCTTTTTTTGTGACTTCTATTTCGGCATTTAGTCCGCCTGCCGCTGAAAAGAGCCAGTATTTATGCATTTCTGTCCACTCGATCAGTTTATTTACTTTTTGCATTATCGTATCGCTTGGAGCTACAGAAATTTTAGCAAGCTCAAGCTCTTGGTGATAAATCGATATGGACACGATATTTTCAATGAAAGGTTTAAATTTGGCTCTGGAGATAGTTTCTTTTGCTTTATCTATCTTGTTAGAAATTTCAACTAATTGCGGGAAAAGCTCCTTGGTTATTTTATTTTCATCTCTTAGCTTTATTATCTCGTCTATTTTAGGCACGATATCTAGGAATACTGTTTCAATTATTTGCTTAGCCTCGCTCTCGATACTGAGCTTTTTTACTATAAATTTATATGCTTTTAGTAGATTTTTGTCGATATCCTCATCTTTTGTAGGTTTAATATGCGGCAGATTTTTTGGTTTTTTATTTTTGCAAAGCGTTTTTAAGGTTTCTAAAAACGGCTTTTCTATGCTGCCTTCTATTCTTGCTCCGCCTTCGGTGCAGTTGTATGTCGTTATATCCTTTTTGTTTGATTGCTCGATGTCGGCTTCAAATTGATTTCTAAATTTATCCCAAATATATGTTGTTCGCACTTCGCCCTCACCGCCGTAAGCTTTAATATAGAGGTACTCGTCTGCTTGGGCAAATGCGTGTCCCGTCGCATGGGACTTGCCGTCTGGGGCAAAGGCTAAGTCTTGTCCGATCAAAATGATATTTTTATGCCCCAGTACGTAAGCCAGCTGATAGGCTTGGTTTGCTGTGGAGTGTCCGATACCTAGATATCCGTATTTTTTCATATTAAACGCTATCTCGCTTTGTTGAGGACGCATGGTAAGCACAAGGCGGCGCGGCAAGATATTTTTTATCGTTTTTTGATGGGTTAATGAAGCCACTATAAAATAAATATCTTCGTCAAATTTTTTATTTTTATGCTTAAAAAAGCTAGACGTCGCCTCTACGCGCTCGATAGAAGTCACATAGTCTGGCTTAATTCCGTGTTTTAATAGTATCGGATAAGAGGCGTCAAGACTGATAACGGTAACATAAGGAGCAAATTTTTTGAGCGTACTAAGTTGTTTGTCTAGACTAGGACCTGTTGAGACGATTACTGCCGTATCCATTGATTTGTAGCGTTTTTTTACAAGATCTACATACGGATAGTTTTTTATCATCGTCGGCAAATTTTCTATATGCTGTCTGACGCCAATTAGATTATCGTCGATGCTGTTGCCGTGACCTGCGACCATTTGAGATATAGCCTTTGTAAATTCTTGATTTATTTTCATGCAGTCTTCGCTAAAATCGTCATAAAAACGCGAGTGTATATGAAGGTCGTAAATTTTAGCGTATGATGCGAATTTATGATTGCAGATAAGATAGTAAAATTGCGTATATGTGGCAAATTCTGAGAAAAATAGCGTTAGTCGTTCGCTCGCGAGTTCTTGCGACAAATCAACTAAATTTAGCGTTGCGTAAATGATTTCTATTTCAGGTTCTATGACTACGATTTTTTGATGAGTTTCATTTTTTAAGAGCGCTTTGTAGAGCACACCGTTTCCTAGCCCGTAAAAATACATAATTGGATAACGTTTATATTCTTTCTCGATTGAGTCTAGCGCTTCTTGCACGTCTTTAACCGGATTATCGTAGACGTATTTTAGGGTTTTGTTGTTTATGATATTTATATCAATAGGATCTTTACCGATAAAAATGTCATAATCCTTCATCTCTTCCATTCCCCAAAG
>CALISV010000142.1 GCA_938041615.1 uncultured Campylobacter sp.
GGAAGTTATCTATAAATTCTTTTTTCGAGATCGCGAGGTCTAGCTCTTTGTCGCTGCCCTTTTGATACGCGCCGATGCGTAGCAGTACTTCGTTTTCTTTTAGGAGCGAGTAGAGGCGCTTTAGCTTGGCGGCGTTTGCTCTGTGCTCTTTGCTCGCGATGTCGCTCATCACGCGCGAGGCGGAGTTTAGGATATTTATAGGCGGATAGATACCAAAGTCCGTCATCTCGCGGCTAAGCACGATGTGGCCGTCTAGGATCGAGCGGCTCTGGTCGGCTATCGGATCGCTCATATCGTCGCCGTCTACAAGCACGGTAAAAAAGGCCGTTATGCTGCCCTTGCCCTCTTCTTTGCCTGCGCGCTCCATCAGCTGAGGTAGCAGGGTAAGGACGGAGGGCGGGTAGCCCTTAGACGTCGGCGGCTCGCCTAGCGCTAGTCCGATCTCTCGCTGCGCCATCGCAAACCTGGTCACGCTATCCATGATAAAAAGCACGTCTTTGCCTTGGTTTTTGAAGTATTCTGCCACGCTCATCGCGCAAAAGGCGCCGTATTTTCGCATCAGCGGGCTATCGTCGCTAGTGGCTACGATGACGACGGTTCCGCTTAGATCGCCGCGTAAATTTTTCTCGATAAACTCGGGTACCTCGCGGCCGCGCTCGCCGATAAGCGCGACAACCTTGATCGGTGCTTGCGAGTTTTTTACTATCATGCCCATGAGCGTGCTTTTGCCCACGCCAGAACCTGCGAAAATGCCTAGTTTTTGGCCTTTGCCGCAGGTTAGCAGCCCGTCAATGCTCTTAACCCCGACGCTAAAAATTTCATCTATTAGCCCGCGCTTCATCGCATCGATCGGAGCTTGCATGATCGGAGCGTACTCGGTTGTAGCGATCGCGCCTTTGCCGTCTTTTGGATTCATAAAAGGATCCACTACGCGCCCCAAAAGAGCGTCTCCGACGGGTATTTTCATACCTTGGTCGCTTTGATAGACGAAGTCGCCGATCTTGTAGCCTTCTACAAAGCCAAAGGGCGAGATGAGCGCGGTATTTTGCCGAACTTCGGTCACCATCGCTAGTCCGCTTTTGCTCCTATCTTTAGCGCAAATTTGCACGATGTCGCCGATGCTGGGGCGCAGTCCCGAAATCTCTATCGTAGTAGCAGAAATTCGCTCGATCACGCCAAAGACACTAGAGAGAGATAAATTTGCCCCCAGTTTTGATTTTAAACTATCTAAACCCACTAAAATCTCACTTCTTTGTGCGAATTTATGAGGGAGAAAAACTCGCGCCTGGTCTCGCTGCTCTTTAAAAAGCAACCTCGCAGCGCCGACGTGGTAGTTGTTGAGTTGATCTTGCCCACGCCTCGCATCTCCACGCACATGTGGCGCGCCTCGATGACTACGCCAACGCCTTTTGGCTTGATGACCTCTTGCACGGCTTCGGCGATTTGCTCGGTGAGCTGCTCTTGGATCTGCAGGCGGCGGGCGAAGATATTTACCATGCGCGGGATTTTGCTAAGGCCTACGACCTTGTGGTTTGGGATATAGGCCACGTGCACGCGCCCGAAAAACGGCAACAAATGATGCTCGCAAAGGCTGTAAAATTCGATATCGCGCACGAGCACCATTTCGTTATTTGAGCTGTCAAACAGCGCGTCGTTTAGCACGACTTTGGGGTCTTGAAAGTAGCCGCTCGTTAAAAACTCATAAGCTTTAAAAACGCGCTCGGGAGTTTTAGCTAGCCCCTCTCTGTGCGGGTCTTCGCCGACTAAATTTAGCATCTGCTCGACGCAGCTTTCAAACTTTTCTTTTTTTAAAATCTCATTTTTTAAATTTTCTTGCATTTGCGTTCCTGATTCATTTCGCTATCTAAATTTGATAAATGATTTTACTTAAATTCGCCTTTCGCGCGCTTAAATTTATACTATGAATAAGGAAAATTTTGCTACACTCTAGGAAATTTTTATTTTTTAAAGGAATTTAATGCAAATCAAAACCAAGGCGATCGACGCCGTAAATGCTTCGCTAAGTGCGAAAATACCGAGCGCGGACGTAAAATCCAAACTCGAAAACGCTGCTAAAAAAGCTGCGAAAAATATGAAAATAGACGGATTTAGAGCGGGCAAAGTGCCTGTGAACGTAGTGCTAAAACGTTACGAAAAAGAGCTAACCGCCGATGCTGAGCAAGACGCGCTAAAAGACGTCATAGACGCAGGCCTAAAAGAGCTAAATAGAAAATTTGAAGAGGTTATCGGTGAGCCGATCGTGACTAAATTTGATAGAGGCGAGAATGAGATAGACGCGGAGATCGAGCTTTCGTTTAAACCGGTTATAAACATCGACGGCTACGAGGAGCTGATAGAGAGCGTCAGCACTCCGCGCGTAACTAAAAAAGAGATCGACGAGAGAAAAAATGAAATTTTAAAAATGATGGCTCCGCTAGAAAAAGTGGAAAAAGCCGCGCTTGAAAAGGGCGATTTTGCTAAATTTGACTTCGAGGGCTTCGTGGACGGCGAGGCGTTTGAGGGCGGCAAAGCCGAAAACTACCTGCTAGAAATCGGCTCGGGTCAGTTTATACCGGGCTTTGAGGACGGTATGATCGGGCTAAAAGTCGGTGAAGAGCGCGACGTGAAGGTTAAATTCCCGGCCGAGTACGGCGCTGCGCACCTTGCGGGCAAAGACGCGACCTTTAAGGTAAAACTACACGAAATCCAAGGTAAAAAAGTACCTGAAGAGATCGACGAAGAGACGCTAAAACGCATCATGCCGGGCGAGGAAAAGGTAAGCGTCGAGCTGTTTGAAGAGAGACTAAAAGAGCAGATCAAAGCCGAGAAGCACGCTAAAAACGTAAACGAGGAGCTAAAGCCTAAATTTGCCGACGCGATCGTGGCTAAATTTAACTTCGACGTGCCGAAAAACATCGTAGAGCAAGAGATGGATATGCAGTTCCGCGGCGCTTGGAGCAGCTTTACGCCTGAGCAGATGGCTAAATTTAGAGAGGATAAAGACGCTCTAACTAAACAGCGCGAGACATACCGCGACGACGCGATAAAAAGCGTGAAACTAACGTTTATAATAGACGAGCTAGCGCGCCGCAGAGATATAAAAGTAAGCGATCAAGAGCTGATCCAAGCGGTTTATTTTGAGGCGTATCGCTCGGGCGTAGATCCGAAACAGCACCTTGAAAACTATAAAAATCAAGGAATTTTGCCTGCGATCAAAATGTCGATGATCGAGGAGAAGCTATTTAACGAGATGTTTGCGCTAAAGAGCGATAAGAAAGAGAAAAAGGCGGAGTAATGAGCTACTACATCCCCTACGTCATCGAGCGTACGAGCAAGGGCGAGAGAAGCTACGACATCTACTCGCGCCTGCTAAAAGACCGCATAATAATGCTTAGCGGCGAGATCGAGGACGGCATGGCATCTGCGATCGTGGCTCAGATGCTGTTTTTAGAGGCCGAAGATCCGGACAAAGACATATATCTATATATAAACAGTCCGGGCGGCGTGATAACGAGCGGATTTAGCATTTACGATACGATGAACTACATCAAGCCCGACGTCTGCACGATCTGTATAGGTCAGGCGGCGTCTATGGGCGCGTTTTTGCTTAGCTGCGGTGCGCAGGGCAAGCGTTATGCGTTGCCAAATTCGCGTATCATGATCCATCAGCCTTTAGGCGGCGCGCGCGGACAGGCGACGGATATAGAGATCCAGGCGAAGGAAATCTTGCGTATGAAAGAAATTTTAAACGCGATCCTAGCTAAAAATACGGGTCAAAAACTGGCTAAAATCCAAAAAGATACCGACAGGGACTTTTTCATGAGCTCTGCCGAAGCCAAAGAGTACGGGCTTATAGATAAAGTTTTGGAGAAAAGCTTTAAGTAAAGAGTAAAATTTGATAAAGTTAGACAACAAAAAAAGCGAAAACATAGCGGCAAATAACGCGTCTACTCAAAAAGTAGGCGCAACAGCCAAAAAGGACGAGTTTAACATTTACGGTTTTTCCGAGGCGATCATAAAAGAACTTACCGAGGAAAATATCCCCTCGATCCCGAAAAACTACACCGTTTTTTTTGAAAAGATGCTCGAAAAGCAGTCTGATGATTTTAAGAAAAAGGTCGGCGAGATCATAAAGATCGAAGACGAGATCGGCAAACTCGAGGACGATAGACAAATCAATATCGAGCGCGAGGTCAAAAATAGCTTTATGCAGATAAAAAGCATGCTACAAGCCGTTGCGCTCATCTATAAAAATTTGGGAGTTTTAAAAACTATCATCAAAAAACGCTCGGAAAGCCTAGATCCAAATGTAAATTTGATCACGATACAAAGCGTCTTTAACTCTTTTAACGAAGACTTAAACAAGCTAAATTCGCTAATGGACAAGCATATCGAAGTTATCAAAACGAGCT
>CALISV010000143.1 GCA_938041615.1 uncultured Campylobacter sp.
TATTTTCTTTTAGTTTTTTAGCGATCAAATTTAAGCTAGCCAAGCTGCCGGAAGGCTCAAATTTCATCCAGCTTTACGGCATCGCGGTGCTTTGCGGCGTAGGATTTACCATGAGCCTTTTCGTTAACGGCTTAGCCTACAACGACACAGACGCCTTTGCCTACACGGACAAGCTTGCTATCTTGCTAGGTTCGGTAGTTTCAGGCGCGGTCGGGTTTATATTGCTTAAATTTAGCACCGAAAATCCGGGCGCGATAGAAAAACGGTAGTGAGCAAAACGGCTCACTCCCGCCGGCCGCTGCGTAATCTATAAATCAAATCGCAAACTACGCCGCCAAACGCCGCAAAAATCGCGCCGATAACCAGAGCCGCGGCAAGATTATAAGGCGCGCTGTCGTTTGCAAGGGCGTAGGCGTCAAACCGCACGTAAACGCCCCATCTGCCGCCCATCCTCTCAGGCGCAAAGAGCAGCCCGCTAAGCGCGAGAAAACAAAATCCGCCAAGCACGAGGAATTTCGCCCCCGTCACGATCAAATTTACGCCTCCGACGTCCGCACGGCCGTAGTTTAGGCAAAAAACGGCGGCGAAAAAGCAGATCCAAAACGGCGCGGCGCAGGCGTAAAAAGCAAGCACGTTTAGGCTCGCGCCGTTACGCGTAAATTCGTCTAAAAACGGCGCAAAAACCCGCACGGCGCGGATAAAGCCCGGCCAAAAATTCGACCGAAAAATCTCTTCCGGGCTTAAATTTAGCGCCCAAACTCCAAGTGCGGCAAAAACTATAACGCCCAGCGAAAATGGCGTAGCGCACGCTAAAACCGCCCGAGAAAACAGACTTTTGCGAGGCTCGTCGGTAGTAGCTTGAACAAACTCGTATTCGGTTTTATCCATCTTTTTCCTTTAAATTTGCGCGTATTTTAAAGCATGCTTAAAAAATACCGGCTTAAAACCGTCAAATTTGACGGTCGGCGAAGCTTGTCCGCGAGACTTAGATAAATTTTAATCCGTTGCTTTTTAGATAAAAATTCCGCCCCGCTAGGCAGGCGGCTGCTTTTGATATCCAAAAGTCCGCCTTTACGCCGCCGCTACCATTTTCGATTTTCGCCTTTTTAGCAAGTTTTTTTATACTCGCGACTAGCTGCGTATATACGCGCGACATCTCGTAGTCGTCCGTTTCGTAGTTACCGCCTAGTTCGCCGTTTTCGTCTCTTAGGCTGACTGTTTTAGGATAGGCTAGTCGCAGGCCAAAGACGCCGTCCGGCTCAAAATACGCCGTGCTAAGCCGCTTTTTCTCATCGTTATAAAGCAAATTAAAAGGAGCTAGCGTCACGCACGGCTTGGTGCTATCTAAGATCTTAAATTCGCCTCCAACCTTGCCCTCAAGCGAGTCGTCAAAGTAAAGCTTATCCTCGCCGTCTATGAGATATAACCGCACCTCACATCCCAAAGCTCGTTCGTCCGCCCGTCCTCACGCAAGATAATTCGCTCGAAATATCTCTCGTAATCGCTAAAAACTTGCTCTTTGGATATAATCTTACTCTGCGTTTTTTCGCGTACGCGGTCG
>CALISV010000144.1 GCA_938041615.1 uncultured Campylobacter sp.
TTTTGAGGGCGTGCTAAGAATTGCCGTTTTTGCGGCGATATTTGCGATTTTGGCTTGCGCGCTGTTTTGGTATTTGTTTATCAGGTATAAAAACTTTAAGCCAAGCAAGCTGTTTGTAAAAAATCCAAATCTTAGTTTACTACTTTTTGCGGTAGAAAATTTATCGCTCGGCGCTTTTTACGGCTGATTTTTGCATGCCTCGCGGCGGGGTTTTTTGGGGCGAGCGTGCCGCCGGCTGGAGCGTGGCCTTTGCATTTGCGTTCGCGCCCGTTTGTCTGATCGTTTTCGTGATCTCGTATATGTTTAATGAAAAGAAGGCCTAGGCGTCAAATTTAAGCGCTCAACTTTATAAAATCAAGAAGGTCAAATTTGACGGCCAGCGTTTAAATCAAATTTGACTTTACAAAATTTGAGCCGATAGATTTGATCGCCAAATTTGACCAAAGCTGCCAAATTTACCGCTCGCGGCTCAAATTTGCTCGTAAAATTTAGCCAAAACGGCCGTATGTTACAAAGCACGCTTAGCTTTGGCTCAAATTTTCCCTGATTTTGCTTTTTATCGCCTCTAGCTCCTCGCCCTCAAATCTCATCAGCGTTCGCTCCACGCCGTGCTTTATCATCCCCTCTTTGTCGCACGGCACGAAGTCCCAGTCTTTTTGAAATACCGCGTGCTTGCCCATAGTTTGGTTGCCGTTGCGCTGCGTGTAGCCGCTTTCGTTTAGATCGTTATCCCACGGTCCCCACTCAAACGCCCCGCTAGGCCCAAACAGCGCGATCACGGGCACGTCGTTGGCTGCGGCTAGGTGCATGATCGCCGTATCTACGCCGATAAACATCGCGGAGCGCTTTGATAGCGCTGCGGTCTGCTTTAGGGTGAGTTTGCCGCCTAGATTTACGGGGCTAGAGGAGCACAGCGCCAGCACGTCGTCTAGCTTTTTTAGCTCGGCGTCGTTGTTATCGGCTGTTAGCACGACCCGCACGCCAAGGCCCTCGCAAAAGTCGATTATCGCAGCCATAGTTTCGTCGTCCGCGCACTTAAACATCCAGCGGCTAGTTAGGTGCACGTGGATAAATTTGGGCGGCAAATTTAGATGGCTGATGCAGTCCGGATCGAAGTGCACGCTAACTCGTTTGCCGCTAGGCTCAAGTCCTAGCGCGGCCAGGGCGTCCAGATTTCTATCCACGGTGTGGCGCAGGCCGCCTATTTTAGGGGCTTTGTGCGTTATCATTTTATTTACGGTCTTGTTTTTGCCCTCAAAGCCCACGATGGTTTTTATCTTGGCGTATTTGGCGACGATGATGCCACGATCGCCCGTCGTGGTCTGCACGGCGATGTCGTATTTTTGCTTTTTGATAGCGCGGATAAACTTTAGCTCGCGCCAAAGTCGTTTGAAAAAGCCGACCTCTTTTATATTTGCGCGGTCGTAGATATGGATGTTTTGGACGTTTGGGTTGCCCTCGATCATCGCCTCGGTGCCCTTGTTTAGCGCGAAATCTATCTGCGCGTCAGGGTAGATGCGGCGCAGGTTTTCGATGAGCGGAGTCGTGAGCAGCACGTCGCCGATGTTTCTAAATTTCATAACTAGGATTTTGATTTTTTTATCTTTCATTTTACGTACTTCCAAAATGTGTATTGCGCGTAAAGCCTTGCTATCACGTAGCCGCGCCAGCCTTCGCGCCAGCCGCCTTTTAGGAAAAATAGCTTAAAAAACGTCCACGCGGGATTTAAAACGGCCTTAAATTTACTTGATTTTGCACCCTTTGCGCCCAGGCTCGAGTAGCGATTTTGCTTGGCGATAAACTGCTCGATACTGTCGTAGGCATAGTGCTTGAAGTGGTTTTTTAGCCTGCCGATTTGATTTTTAGCGGCGGTTAAATTTGCGCCGTTTGCGGTGCCCGCCGAGATTTGTTCGCCCGTTTTTGCCGCGCTTTTTAAAACGACCTTTTCGTGTATCTCGCGCCCGTCAAACTCCGCCTGCGTCTTGTCAAAAAGCCTAACCGTGCAGTCGGGGTAAAGCCCCATCGTGCGCACTTCTTTGCCGAAAAATATATTTGCGCGAGCCACCTCGTACGCGCAAAACTCGGGTCGCTGTAAAATTTGCAAAATTTCCTCTCTCAGAGGTTCTAAAATCACCTCGTCGCTATCTAGCACGAAAACCCAACGATTGCGCGCTAGATCCACGCCCAGCTGCTTTTGCGCGCTAAATCCCAGCCATTTTTGCTTGTGAAATTTGACGTTTTTAAATCCAGCGCAAATTTGCTCCGTAGCGTCCTGTGAGCCGCTATCGACCACGACGACTTCATCTGCAAATTCGCAGCTTTTTAGCGCCTCGGCGAGGTATTTTTCGCTGTTAAGTGTGAGGATAACGACGCTTAGCATTTATAAATTTCCTCGTTAAAATGCTTAAATCGTTTATGAAACCAAAAGTACTCGTCCGGCTTCTCGCGTACGGCGGCCTCTGTGGCGTCTGATTGAGCTTGCGTGGCCTTTTGCACGGCGTCGTCTTTATCAAAATCCTTAACGTCAATCGGCGGAAAAAAGCAAATTTCGCTGAGGTTTGGCCCTTTTTCGCGGATAAAGGCGGGCACGATGAGCGCGTCTGTTTTTTGCGCAAAAATGCTAACCGCAGGCGTATGCAAAACCTTTCGCCCGAAAAATTTGACCTCTACGCCCTCGTCTTTGGCGGTATTTTGATCGACTAGGATGCCGACTAATCGGCGCGCCTTGACCGCTTTTAGGATTTGCTTGGCGCCGCCCATTTTGTCGATGAGCTCGATATCAAAGCGGGTGCGGTTCGCCTCCAAAATGCGCTGCATGACCGCGCTATCAAGCGCGCGTCCGACGATGCTAACGCCGCCGAATTTTGCCGCCATCGCCAGCGAAAAGAGCTCCCACTGCCCGTAGTGCGCGGTTTGTACGATGATCGGGCGGCCCGAGGCGAGCGCGTTTTGAAAGATTTGCTCGTTTTTAAATTCGACTTTTTCTAGGATTTTTTCCTTGCTCGCGTTTTGATTTTTTATAAAATTTACTGCAAATTTGGCATAGTTTCGGTACGTATCTTTGATGATTTGCTCTTTTTGCGCGGCCGTGAGCTCGTCCGCGTAGGCGAAATTTAGATTTGCTCTGATGATTTTGGTGTGTTTGGCGTCAAATTTATAAAACAAAAACGCGATGAAATTTAAAAACGGATCAAGCAAAAATGCGGGCGTAACGGTAAAAATAAATTTAAAAAATCTATAAAGCCAAAGGTAAAATAAATCACGCATCAAGTAGCCTTTTTGCCGCGTTTGCGATAGCCTGCGGCGCGATATCTCTCACGCAAAAGTCGCTTTTGTCTATCTTTTTTGCGTCTATTTTTTTGCCAGCGTCAAGCGTTAAATTTACGGGCGTTGCGTAGGCGTTTCGCTCAGCGGGTCGGTTGCCAAAAAGCGTGATAGAGGGGCGATTTTGCGCCCAGGCGATATGCGTCACGCCGCTATCGTTGCCGATAACTAGATTGCAGGACGAGATAAAATTTACGAGCTCTTTTAGGCTCAAATTTAGAGTTTTTGCGTTTGAGCTTTTGATCAAATTTAGAGCCTCTTTTTCCTCTTTTTCGCCGTTAAAGCAGACGAAAATTTCATTTTGCGGCTCGTCTAGCAGAGCGATAACGTCTCCAAATTTATCGTAAATTTTACTCGGTTCGCTAGCAAAGGGTGCTATCAAAATTTTCTTTTTTGAACTATCAAATTTACTTTGCTGGGCGCTAAAACAAGGCTGCTTGGCTAAAATCTCATCCTCGCTAAAGCTAAACCCCAGAGCAAAAGCCGCGAGTCCTAAATTTCGCAAGATAATATTTTTGGCGTAGTCGCAGTTAAATTTATGCCCGTAAAACAGTGCCGCAAGAGGCTCTTTGGCGCTAAATTTATCAAATCCGTAGCTATTTTTGCCAAGAAGCTTCGCAACCGCGGCGGACTTAAGAAGTCCTTGCAGGTCGATGATGTAGTCAAATTTGCCCTCTTGCTTGGCAGACGCGATCAGCTCCAAGCTTTTTTTGTATTCGCCGTTTTTTAGCGGTAGCGATACGACGCGCGAAATTTGCGGGCAAAGAAACAAAATCTCGCTAAATTTAGCGTCGGCAAACCATGTTATTTTAGCTTCGGGCAGGTGCTTTTTGATAAACTGCAGCACGGTCGCCGCATGAACGATGTCGCCCAGGGCGGAGAGCTTGATAACGGCGATGTTTGGGCTTAAATTTTTACTCATTTACCGCTTTTATAAAGATTTTTAGCTATCATTTTAGGCAAAAATAGCTAAAAAAGGTTTGAAATGGCTAAAAATTATATCTGCGTTTTTGACTGCGAAACGGTGCCCGACACCGCGCTTTTGCGTAAAATTTACGGCTTTGAGGGAAGCGACGCGGAGGTGGCGAGGCAGGCGTTTGCTGCGCAAAAAGCAGCAAGCGGAAGCGAGTTTTTGCCCGTGATGTTTCACCGCGTCGTGGCGATTTCAGCTGTGATGGCGGACGAGTACGGTAAATTTTTGCGCGTAAGCACGATGAAGGGCGCAAACGAGCGCGAAATCTTAAATAAATTTATCGGCTTCGTAAACTCGCACAACCCGCGCCTAGTTAGCTTTAACGGACGGGGCTTTGACTTGCCGATGATTTTAACTCGCGCGATGAGGTACAACGTCTCGTTTCCGAGCTTTTACGAGGTCGAAAACAAGGAGCTTGGCAAGGGCAAATGGGACGGCAACTACCGCGACCGATATAGCGGCAAATTTCACTTCGATCTGCTCGATCACGTGAGCGAGTTTGGCTCCGTGCGCGGGCTAAAGCTGGACACGCTCTGTGCGAGCTTAAATTTACCAGGTAAATACGACGTGCACGGCGATCAGGTGATGGAGCTGTTTTTTGACGGCAAGATTGACAAGATCAACGAATACTGCGAAAGCGACGTGCTAAACACCTACTGGCTTTTCCTAAAATACGAGCTTTTGCGCGGAAATTTGACGCTGGATGATTACGCCGACGATATCTCGGTGATGAGCGAGTGGCTAGCGGCAAACTGCGCCCAGATGGGCTATACGCCGGTTTTTTGCGAGGCGGTCGAGCGCGAACTCGTGCGCCTTGAAACGCAAAACTACGAGGATGAGCCCGAGCTCGGAGATGACGACGAGCAGGCCGGGGTAGAGGAGTACTACACCGAAGAAAATATGCCCGAGATAAATTTGGACGAGCAGTGAGAGGTTAGGGAAATTCGGTGAGCTAAAACGGCTCGAAACGGCACGGGCTTGGTAAATTTGACGCGCATGTTGTTTTTAGGGTGCGGTCAAATTTGACGTAGCTTGGCGAGCGATTAGTAAATTTGGCTTTTACTGGGTAAATTTTATTTCTCTTTAGTGGCTATGGCGTCAAATTTGACGAAAAAGACACGCAACCTAACGCCAGTAAAAATAGCTGCAAATTTTACCGCGATTAAATCAAATTTGACACAATGGCGACGTAAAACAAGCCGCCAAATTTCCGACAAAAACCTCCTAGTTTAGTACTTTATCTCCTGCGCGCCGTATCCCTCTACTGCGCCAAAGAGCTTAACCGCGTCTTTTAGCGGATATTTGTTGGCAAACATCGATATTTCGCTTTGTCCGGTCGCGACCTGATTTATCCCGAGCACCCTTCTTAGCTCATTTGTAAACGAATTTGGATCGTAGTCTACGCTCTCTTTGTATGAAGCATCCAAAAACCCTTCCAAGTACGCTTTATTTACGGCTTTTCGCAGCGATTTGTCGTCCTTTAGCTCCTCGTTACCGACCGCCTCGTCAAAGAGATCCACATCTGCAAAATCCTTTGCAAATACCGTTTCAAAAAGCCCGAGCCCCGGCAGGATGACGTCGGCTTTTTTATTTAGGAAAAAGCGGTTCTTGTTGACGCGTATTTTTCGCCCTTTTTCCATGGCTACGGGACTATCGATGCGGGCGCGTTCTATCGCCGCAAAGGCCGAGAGACCGATGATGTTGCGGCGGATGACAACGTCTGCTTTAGTCATGATCTTAAAGCCTTGGCCGCCGTCGCCAAAGTCGGCCGTTCGCGGCCAGGTAAAAAGCATGGTGTTGTAGCTAAAGTCGATTTTGACGGCGTCGGCTTGATTTTTCGCGCCCCAGATTTCGCAGGCGCTGATGGCGTTTGCGACAAAAACGTTGTTTGTGATATTTACCTCGCCGTGAGCGCCTAGTCTAATCGCCGAGTTGTTGCCGTTGTTAAAGACGCTGTTTCGTATCGTAAGCTCGCCGCCGCCTAAAAATTTACCACCCAAAAGCGGCTTGGCGGCCGTGATGACGTTTGCAGCCTTGCCGTTTTGACCGACTCCGGGCGGCAGGACTAGCATGCCCGTTTCTACGCCTCTTGGCTTGCCTCTGCTTGGATCATAGGCGTTTGAGTCGCCCTTATCAAAGATAATGCCGTCAAAAACGAGCCTTTGCCCGGGCGCTGCGACGACGTCCATCTCGACTAGCGGATTTGACGAGCCCGTGCCGTTAACGGACGCAGGCGGCATGATGCGGGTTTGGTACTTTAAAACATCGCGCGCGGCGAAGTCTTTGGAGTAGCCGCCGTAGATCTCGACGGGCTTTTTGACAATGATAAAGCCTTTGTCTCTTAGCCCGTAGTAGTTGCCCTCGGCGACGTAAATTTTGTCGCCTATTTGGGCTATCTGGGCGGCTTTTTCTATATTTTTTAACGGCGCTTCTTTGGTGCCGGCGTTTGCGTTGTTGCCGAGATCTTTTGAGATGTAGAGCTCGGCTGCGTGTCCGAGTAGGGCAAATGCGCTAAAAAGGCAGGGCAGAACGGCTTTTTTGATACTAGGCATCGTCGTCTCCTCGTGTAAATTTAACTACTTTATTATAGCAGTAAAATAGTAAAAAAATTAAAAGTTTATTTAAGAATCTCTGCTTAAATTTGCAAATTTAGACGTCAAATTTGGGCCCAAGGGCGCGCAAATTTGCTCAAATTTTACTTTCTAACTCGGCGGCTAACGGCGAAATAAATGAGATTGTGCTAAAATAACGTCAAATCGTAAAGGAAAAAACATGAAAATTTTAGTAACCGGAACGGCGGGATTTATCGGATTTCACTTGGCAAATGCCCTCGTAAAAAGGGGCGACGAGGTCGTCGGATACGACGTGATAAACGACTACTACGACGTAAATTTAAAGCTCGCGCGCCTAAAAACGGCGGGCTTTGACGTGAGCGAGATCGAGCGCGGCAAGCTGATAAGCTCAAAAACGCAGCCGAATTTAAAATTTATAAAAGCCGATCTAGCCGACGCCGAGACGATGAAGAGGCTTTTTGAGAGCGAGAAATTTGACTGCGTCGTAAATTTGGCCGCGCAGGCGGGCGTTCGCTACTCGCTAATAAACCCTCAAGCCTACATCGACAGCAACGTTACGGGCTTTATGAACATCCTAGAGTGCTGCCGCCACAACCAAACTAAAAACCTAGTCTACGCAAGCTCTAGCTCGGTCTACGGCCTAAACGAAAATATGCCGTTTTCTACGCACGAAGGCGTAAATCACCCGATCAGCCTCTACGCCGCGACTAAAAAAAGCAACGAAATGATGGCGCACACGTACTCGCATCTCTTTGGCGTGCCGACTACGGGACTGCGATTTTTCACCGTTTACGGTCCGTGGGGACGCCCTGACATGGCGCTGTTTTTATTTGTCGATGCCGCGCTAAAAGGCAAGAAAATCGACGTCTTTAACTACGGCAAGATGAAGCGCGACTTTACCTACGTGGACGACATCGTAAAGGGCATCATAAAATGCATCGACAACCCCGCAAAACCAAATCCCGCGTGGGACGCGAAGTATCCAGATCCGGCCACCTCTAGCGCGCCGTTTAAGGTCTATAATATCGGCAATAATAGCCCCGTCGAGCTCATGGACTACATCAAGGCCGTCGAGCTAAAAATCGGCCGCGAGATAGATAAAAACTTCCTCCCGCTTCAAGCCGGCGACGTACCTGCGACCTATGCGGACGTGGGCGATCTGGTAGCTGACTTTGACTACAAGCCAAACACTAGCGTAAATGACGGGGTGGCTAGGTTTATCGAGTGGTACTGCGAGTTTTACGGGGTTAAAATTTGAGATTTTTCGCGCTCTTGATCGCCGCCTTTTTAAATTTTGCTTTGGCGGCGCAGAGCGAAAATATAAGCGGCGCAGGTGTAGATACCGCTAAAAAGGCTAAATTTGAGCTTTTAAAGCTTAGCGAATACAAAGGCCAAAACGTCGGCGGTTGGCTAGCTAGCGAGAAGCTTGACGGCGTGCGCGCCTACTGGGACGGGCGAAATTTGCTATCTAGAAACGGTAAAATTTTAGCCGCGCCAGGTGGCTGGAGCACGCATTTTCCGCCGTTTGCACTTGACGGCGAGCTCTATACGGCTCGGGGCGAATTTGAAAAAATCCAATCGATAGTAATGGACAAAACGCCGAGTGTTACGGCGTGGAGCGAGATCAAATTTCACGTTTTTGACGTACCAGAAGCTAGCGGCGGGCTTTTAGAGCGGCTTAGCGAGCTTGAAAAATTTATTTTGCAAAATCCGCAAGCCGGGCAAAATTTAAAGATAATCAAGCAAGTAAAAATAAAAGATAACGCCGAATTTGAGGCATTTGCGGAGGCCGTCATCGCAAAAGGCGGAGAGGGTGCGGTCGCGCGAGAACCAAACGCACCCTATGAGCGAAAACGAAGCAAAAACGCGCTGAAATATAAAAAATTTAAAGACGCCGAGTGCGAGGTAACGGATGT
>CALISV010000145.1 GCA_938041615.1 uncultured Campylobacter sp.
TCCTAACCCGACAAGAGACGCAAAATTTGCTCGACAAGCTAAAATCAGAATACCCGGTCATCGTCGAGGATACGCTACGCATCGCGCCTATCGGAGTGATCCAAAAGGTGCTAAAAGCGCTGCTAAAAGACCACATCCCGATAAAAGATATGCTAAGCATCCTAGAGGCGCTAAGCGACATCGCCGAGGTTAGCAAAAACCTCGATATGATCGTCGAGCACGTCCGCACCGCGCTTGCTCGCGCCATCACTTCGCTTTACGTCGATGAGGGCGGGCGGTTAAATTTCTACGTGATGGAGCCAGCCGCGCAGCAAAAGCTGATCGACGCCGTGCAGTATAAAGACGGCGCGTATCACCTGATGATAAACGTCTCGCAGACGTCGGCGATCGTGCAGGCTCTGCGCGAGGCGAGGGCGAAGCGGCCGATCTCGGAGTACGGCTCGATGATACTTTGCGTGGAGCCTAGCTTGCGTAAATTTATCGCCGATATCTGTGCAAATTTCGCCATAGATATCACGGTGCTTAGCTTTGCCGAAGTCGCGGCAAATACGCCGTTTGAGACGCTAGGCACGATAGAAATATCAAATTTGTAAGGAATAAAATGACCATCCACCACCTCTCGCACACCGATCTGGACGGATACGGCGCGCAGATAATAACGAATCACTATTTTAAAAACGTTAAATTTTATAACTCAAACTACGGCAAGGAGATTGACGAGAAATTTGATCAAATTTTGGCTCAAATTTCGGATAAAAACGCAGCCCGGGTGCAGTCAAATTTAAGCGGCGAGCAAAATGGTAACTCGCAAAATGCGCCCGAAAATCGCGGCAAGGGCGAAGCGGCTAAAAGCAATGAAAAAGCGCTTATCCTGATAACGGATCTAAATTTAACCGTGGAGCAGTGTGAAGCCTACGAAAAGGCGCTCGCAAATAAAAACGCTAAAATTTTACTCCTAGATCATCACCAAAGCGGAGCTGAGTGCGCGAGTAAATTTAGCTGGTATTTTTTAGATAGCTCAAGGTGCGCGACCAAGATCACGCATGATTTTTTCGCTAAAATTTACGGGGTCGATGCGAGCTTAAATCACTTTAGCGACGTCGTAAATGCGGTCGACATCTGGCTAAAAGAGGACGTAAATTTTGAAATGGGTAAGGTCGGGCTCGGACTCGTCGCGAACGCAAAAGAGATAAACAAAACGATGTTTGAGGCTGAAAATTCGCGCTATCTTTTTTATCTTATCGAGCGCGCGCGGGAGTTTTTCGACGCGGGAGACGACTACGTCGGGCTTGACGAAGCTATTTTTGGATTTAAAAAGGACTTTTTCAAAGAGGATAAAAACGATACGTTAAGCAATCTTATCTCGGCTTTCGTTGTTAAAAAACTAAGCGAAGAAAAAGAGAAATTTAGCATAAAGTATAACGATTTTAACGGCATTTTGACCTACAATATCGGCAATACTTCCGTTATCGGCAACGATTTTTTAGTCGCAAATCCGGATGTTGATTTTTTCATCGACGTTACGAGCAAAAAGACGCTGAGCTTTCGCGCTAACGGCAAAGTTGACGTGAGCTTGATGGCTAAAAATTTAGTCGGCGGCGGCGGACACGTGAATGCTAGCGGCGGGCTTTTTGCTGGTTTTAAGGATAGCTTTAGCTATGAGAACGTAAAAGCGCAAATAACCGACCTGATAACTAAAAAAACGATTTTACAAGGATAGAAAATGAAAGAAATAGAACCTACCGTGGACGAGCTAAGCTACGAGCTTTCGATGATGTTAGAGGCGATGCTTTATTATGCCGGCGTGAAAAAAGAAAGGCTGCAAGACGCCGCAGAAACCTACATCGAGTGTATCGACGACGCGCTGGAGAGTAGCGATGCCGAGGGCGTGGACGAGGTGCTCGAAGTCGTCGAATACATGAAGAAAAAGCACGCTAAATTTTTCAAATGAAAACTCTAGCGCAAATTTTATTTTTTTCGGCTCTGGCGGCGATGCTAGGCGGATGCGTGTTTTTAAACGACCGCGGCGTGACAACGAAGTACTACAACGAGTGCAAGGAGTACTACGACGCGACGGGCGTCTATCACAAAGAGTGCCCTAAAAACATCATCGACTGGACGGAGTGATGAGCTTAGAAGCGGCTAGAGCGGCGAAGGCTAGGGAGCTGGCGTGCAAAACCTACGCACCTTTGATGTGTGAAATAGAGGAGCTGGCGGTTAAATTTAAAGGGCGCGAATTTGAGCTTAAATTTGACGATATAGTCGAGATAAACGCAAATTTAACCTCCAAAGAGCGCGAAGAGATGCTGCAAACGGCGCTAAATTTACGCTCGTGGCGCAAGGGACCCTTTAAGATAGACGATATCTTTATCGACAGCGAGTGGAGGAGTTTTGTCAAATTTAACCTACTCGCGCCGCACATGGATCTAGCGGACAAGGTTGTGGGCGATATCGGCTGCAACAACGGCTACTATCTCTTTCGTATGTTGCTCCAGCACCCGAAAAAGCTGATCGGCTTTGATCCTGGCGTGATGAGCTTTTTGCAGTTTAAATTTATCGACGCGTTTGCGCGCTCGGGCATAGAGTACGAGCTGCTAGGCGTCGAGCATCTGCCGCACTACGGCGTCAAATTTGACGCGCTCTTTTGTCTTGGCGTACTCTATCACAGAAGCGATCCCGTGCGTACGCTAAAAGAGCTAAAAGGCGCGCTAAATGCGGGCGGCGAGCTATTTTTGGACACGATGTATCTTGATATGGAGGGCGATTTTGCCCTGAGCCCTAAAAATACATACTCAAAGATACCAAATATCTACTTCGTGCCGACTATTAGCGCGCTTTTAAACTGGTGCGAGAGGGCGAATTTTAAAGACGCGCAAATTTTAGCCACAAAGCCGACGGACGCGCACGAGCAGCGAAAAACCGAGTGGATCTTGGGACAGAGCTTGGGCGATTTCCTCGATCCTACAGACTCTACGCGCACGGTCGAGGGCTATCCCGCGCCAAAACGGGTCTATCTAAAACTAAGCGTATAAAAAGGTGAAAAATGGACGAAAATATCTACGACGACAACAGTAGCGACGGAGTCGTGCTGCCAGAGGACGAAAATCCGTTTCGCAACGAACTAAAAACCTCGCCGAATATAAAAATCGGCCTTAGCGGCGCCGTGACGCAGCTCGAGCCAAACCGCGCCAAAACGCGCTTTTTTGCCACGAGCGACATGGTTTCCGATAGCGAGGGGCTCATACACAGCGGTTTTGTTTTTTCGGCGGCTAGCTACGCGGCGATGGCGGCGGTCAATGAGACTTTTAGCGTGGTTATCGGGGCTAAGATACATTTTTTCGCTCCAACAAAGCTAAACGAAGCGATCGAGTTTGACGCGCGCTCGCACTTTAACGAGAGCAAGAAGCGCGAGGTGCGAGTAACTGGCACGACGAACGATATAAAGGTGTTTGAGGGGACTTTTCAGGTCGTGATTTTAGAAGATCATATCTTTAAAATTTACAAAACGAACCTGCAAAAACAAGCCGCGCAAAGACGAAACGAGGAAAAACGTAAAGAAGAGACGAAACAAAACGCGTAAAATTAGTCAAATTTGATGGGAAATTTGGGCGGCGCGGCAAATTTAGTGTCGTCTTTTTTGGCGGCATTTTGGCAAAACCAGCATAAATTTAATGCTGATATCGTAATCTAAGGCACTAGCTTAAATCAAACGTTTGCTGAACCGGTTTTTTGGGGATTTTATGGTCATTTGGCTCATCTTTTGGCAAAATTTGATTTTGCTCGTCGCTGATTAAAGCGTCGATTTTAGGCTCAGGCTTGTCTTGCGCGATTTCTTGCTCGTCAAACAAATTTTCTTTAAAAATATTGTTCGCAACAACTTGGTTGCTTTCGTCGCCTGCGCCGTCAAGTTGCGGGTTTTTATCGGCCAAATTACCGCTTTGTGGTTGTTCGTCAAAGAGGCTACTTTGAGAAATGGTTTTTGTGCTCGTCTCCAAATCCGTACGATCGGGTTCGGCCAAATTTTGCTCAGAAGCATTTTTAAGATCGCCATTTTCGTCGGCACTCTCGATTTTTTCGCTCAAATTTTCACGGTTTTTCGGACTTAAAATTTTTACGCTCTCAATACCGCTTTCATCATCCAAGTCTGTCAAATTTAGTCCAGCATTTACGACGCCGTCGATGTAGCGCGCGTGGAGTAAAAAGAAAAAATGATCGCCTTTTAACGCGTGAAATTCGCTGTTTTTTATGAGGCGACTCACGCGTTCGCCGCTTTTTAGAGGCGTGGCCTTATCCTCCTCGCCCCAAAATATAAACGCCTTGCCGCCAAAGTCTGCAAATTTAGAGCTAAAGTCCTCATCTACGACGTTTTTTAGGGTCTCGTACATCGTTTTGCTCATGCCTTTTACGTCTTTCGTGGCGAAAAATTTGTATAAAAATCCAAGGCCTAACAGCTTTAAAAACTTAAACAAAGCGATCTTAAATCGCACCCAAAGCGGCTTTTTAGCCACGATGCCGGCCGAGCTTAAAAGTGCGAGATATTCAGGATTTAGCAGGGTTGCGACCTTACCGCCGAAGCTGTGCCCGAAGACGATTTTAGGGCTCGCGCCAAGCTCGTCTAAAAAGGATTTCATGATTTTTGCGTAGTCTTTCGTCGCTAGCGCGCCATGCATACTGCTCGCGCCAAAGCCCGGCATATCGACGTAAACGTGCCGAAGGTCCTTAAAATACGCGCCGAAAGCCTTTTTCATGATCTCTTTGTTTGCGCCCCAACCGTGCAAAAATAGCGCGACATCCTTATTTGCGGGATTTACGGTCTCGTAGCTGATGCGGTAAATTTTGCCGCCGTATTTTACCTCTTTGACCGCCATTATTCGCCGCTTCCGGCTCGTTTTTTAGCCTCATATATGCTTTGAAGCACCTCGACGGCTTCGCATAGGCGTTCGTATTCGCCCATATTTAGCAGTACGGCTTCAAATTTATTATTTTTAACGATCACGGCGCGCTTCATCTGCGCCTTGCCGACCTTGCCCAAAACAGCGCTGAAATTTCGCACCACTTCAGTCGCCGTGTAAATTTCATCTTTGCTAAAAGTAGTCATTTCTGCTCTTTACGTAAAATTTTGTGTAAAATATAGCATATTATCTTTAAATTCAAATTAAAATATAATGGTGCATTATGTTCGTTTAAATTTATTTTAGAGCGTTTTATGTTTTTAGAGTGAAATTTGCGAGTATATCAAAGACGAGGTGTAAAATTTGATGAAAATAGCAACCTTGTCAAGAAAGTAAGGTAAATTTGGCCTAAATCGGCACTTTAACGCTATAAAATGTTGCAAAAATAAACCGTGCCTTTGCCTTAAAAGCGCAAAAATTTAAAAAGCCGCTAAAAACAAGCCGTTTAAAGCGGCAACTAAACGTCAAATTTAGCAAAATCTTTTATAGCTTGCCTTTTGCCGACGTTATGGAGTTGATAAATTTATAGTCGATATTTATCTCGCGTTCTTTTGGCAAGCTTGCGGCTAGGCGACCTAGTGTTCCCTCAAAGTCGTCAAATAGATAATTGGCCATACTGCCCGGGTTTGGATTTATCTCGTTTAGATAGACTTCGCCGTTTATCTCGAAAAAGTCGCAGCGTATCAGCGCCCCGTCAAAGCCGCAGTTGTAGATGCGCTCAAAGCTTTGTTTTAGCTTGGCGGCTAGCTCTGCGCTGATGTCGGCCTCGCGCGCCCTGCTCTCGTTTGAAAAACTCATATACTTTTGCTCGTAGTCTAGAAATTCCTTCTTTTTCGGCTCTTCG
>CALISV010000146.1 GCA_938041615.1 uncultured Campylobacter sp.
GGTACGGGGCTTTTGGAGGTTTTTATCGTGAGTTATCTCGTAAATTTACGCCATACTTTTTATGGACTCGCGCTTTTAAAGGAGTACAAAGATCTCAAATTTCGCCTTTTTAATATCGCGACTCTCACGGACGAAACTTTTGCGATATTTAAGGCGCTTAATATCTCGGACGCGGCGGAGCGTAGCTATGTTTTTACTCGGCTAAATTTGCTCTCGTGGTTTTACTGGGCGGCGGGAACGGCGGTCGGATGCCTAGCCGGCGAGCTTATCAGGGTCGATACAAGCGGGCTTGAGTTTAGCCTAACCGCGCTTTTTATCGTGATCGTGATGGAGATGTTTAAAAACGATAAAAATTATAAAGTGCTGGGTGCGGCATGCTTTTTCGGAGTCGCCGGCGTAGCGCTCATACCTGCAAAAGCGATGCTGGTAGGCTCGATGGCGCTTTGCTTTATTTTTATTTTAGTTTTTAAGGATAAACTTTGATAAGCGTGAGTTCTAGCGAGTGGGCGATATTTACGGCCGTGTTGTTAAGCGCGTTTGCGACCTTTTTGACGCGTGCCGCGCCGTTTTACGTTATCAAAAACTATAAGCCGCGTCCATGGCTAGCGGCCGTGGAGCGACACATGGGACTGATGATAATGGTTATCTTGGTGTGTTACGGGCTAAAGGGCGTCAAATTTGACGTTTATCCATACGGACTAAACGAAGCGCTAGCTGTTTTTAGCACGGTTTTGATTCATCTGAAATTTAAAAACGCCTTACTTAGCATCACGGCTTCGACGGCGATATATATGACGCTTATTAGGATTATTTAACTGAAAATAAAAATTAAGAATTAATAATAAATTTAAGCAATAAACGCTAAATCCTCGTAGCATCTCAATACAAGGAGCAAACATGCGTTTTGCAGTAAAGGCGGTGATTTTCATGCTTTTAGGAGCGACTTTGGCTTTTGCGAAGCCGACGATTTACATTTTGGCAACTGGCGGCACGATAGCCGGCAGCGGCTCAGGTGCTCTTGATACGAGCTATACCTCAGGAACCGTTACGGTTGATAAACTGATCGCCGCGGTGCCTGAAATCAACAAGATAGCGACCATCAAAGGCGAGCAGATCTCAAACATCGGCTCGCAGGAGATGAACAACGAAGTTTGGTTTAAGCTCGCAAACAGAGTAAACGAGCTGCTAACTAGCGGCAAGGCCGACGGCGTAGTCATCACGCACGGAACGGATACGATGGAGGAGACTGCGTATTTTTTAAATTTAGTCGTCAAAAGCGATAAACCTATCGTATTTGCGGGCGCGATGAGAAACAGCGGCTCGCTAAGCGCGGACGGCCCTCTAAATATCTTTAACGCTGTAAACGTTGCGATGAGTAAAGAAGCCGCAGGCAAGGGCGTAATGGTCGTGATGAACGACGAGATCCACGCAGCCAGAGAAGTGACTAAAACCAATACTACCGCGGTCGATACATTTAAATCTCCAAACAGCGGCAAGATCGGCACCGTGTTTTACGGCAACGTCAAATTTTACATGAATCCGCTTCGCAAACACACGCTAAATTCGGCATTTGATATCGCAAAGATCAAAGAGCTTCCAAGAGTCGATATCATCTACAGCCACTCAAACGACAACCCGGATTTTATAAATTTAGCCGTCAAAAACGGAGCTAAAGGCATCATAAACGCGGGCATGGGTAACGGAAATCCATTCCCAAGCGCGCTTGAGGCTCTAGGCGAAGCGGTTAAAGCCGGCGTAGTAGTCGTGCGCGACTCCCGCGTAGGTAGCGGCGAGACCACGCTAAACGGCGAGGTAGACGACGGTAAATACGGCTTTTTGGCTAGCGACAACATAAATGCGCAAAAAGCTAGAGTGCTCTTGATGCTTGCGCTTACGCAGACTACGGATAGGGCAAAGATTCAGGAACTTTTCCTAACTCACTAAAATTTGAGTTTGAGCGGATACCTCGTTAACGCTTTTAAATGAGCTTTAATTTTTCTCAACCTGTAGCCTATATGGCTAGTCTCAATCGAAAAATTATGCGCAACATTTAAAATCATCTCACGATATATCCGCCTTGTTTTATATTGAGGCAAGGTTGTTCAAAACGGGCAACTTGCCATCTCATTCGCAAAGCAAAATCCACCTCGCTTAGTTTCGCGATACTTCCACTTTGTTTTCTATCGCGGCGTATTTGCTAAATTTGCGATCCGCCGTTTCTTTTGCAATTTTTTACTTCGACGAATTTATTTCAAATTTGAGCTCAAATTTAAGATATTTTACGCGCAACTTAGCTAAAATTTGCTCTATTTGCACCACAAAACCAGCAAAAGGAGCACAAAATGAAAAAATTTCTACTCATCCTCACAAATCAGCCCTATAACGGCACGGACAACGCGTATAATGCATTGCGGCTAGCAGGAGCGCTCAAAAATAGAGGCGAATATGTCAGGATATTTCTGATGAACGACGCGGTCGATCTCGCGCGAAATAGCACGCAAAAGTCCGAAAACTACGACTTTGATCTCGTGGCAAAGCTAAAAGAGCTACACGCAAACGGCGTAGCGCTAAAGGTTTGCGGCAGCTGCGAGACTAGATGCGGTCTGCACGCAGGTGAGCCGTACTTTGATAGCGAGATAAAAGGCAGCATGGATATCCTAGCCGGCTGGGTAGCGGAGTGTGATCAGGTGATGACTTTTTAGGCTGCCGTTAGCGGCAAATTTGCGTTGAATTTGAGATTTTTTGAGGAGCGAAAATGGGAATGAGCGCGCACTACTACGCCTATGCGCAAGACGTTATCGAGGCGATTAAAAATGGCGGCGGCGACGATGTCGAGGCGCTGGACGAATACGATCTGGATAAAATGTGGGACGCGATGCACAAAACGCTAACTGGCAAAAATATGTTTGAAGCGATGAGCGCGGGTGAGATTTTCGCTACGCCAAACCCGCTTAGCTGGGCGATTTTTGGACGCGGCATGGCTGGCGAGGAGGGAAGCGAGGCGATATCTTACGTGGGCGCAGATGACGTAAAAGCCGTAGCCAAAGCGATGTCTGATACCGATATCGACGCGCTTTTGGCAAACGTAGATTTTGCAGACTTTGGTGCGGCGGGCACTTACCCAGAGATATGGGAGTACGAGAGCGAATTTGAAGATATCAAAGCCGAGCTAAAAGAGCATTTTAACGGGCTTTTGAGTTTTTATCAAAATGCCGCCGACAAGGGGCTTGGCGTGCTAATCGTAATAGCCTAAATTTTGCGGTAAATCCCGTTAGGCGCTTGGCTACGGCGGAGCCGCTTTTGAGATAAATTTAAACCCGCATACATAAAGTCAAATTTGTGGGGTTAAATTTATGTGGTCTAAGACGAGCTTTGCTTGCTAAATTTACGCTCCGCCGTTCTAAAAAACGCAAACAAATGCCGCCGCTAAATCCGCTAAATTTACGTACCAGCGCATAACAAATCAAGTTTCCGCCACGATCCAAAAACGCAAACGACGCCTGAAGTAAATTTTGCTAAATTTCCGCCACCAGCGCGCCGTTTTTTATCTTAAATTTATAAAATTTGATTTACTATTTCTTCAAAATTTAAGGCCCATTATGAACTACCTGCTTTTTGCCGCCACATTTTTTCCGATCAGCCTG
>CALISV010000147.1 GCA_938041615.1 uncultured Campylobacter sp.
ATTTATAATGAAATTATAGCACGAAAGGATATGGGAGTGTTAAAATTGGCAGTTTTTATTTTAAATTTTATGGTGAAATTTGTAGCTAAACTTGGACTAAATTTAGCTACAAAAAAAGGCTTTCAAATTTTAAAATTTAAGGCAAAAGAGCCAAATTTGACCCTTTTGCCATTAAATTTAAACAAGCTTTTTGATGACGTCTAGCACGAGATTGCACTTTGGCACGACGGAGCTAGCGTCCATATACTCGTTTTTGGTGTGCATATTTCCGCCCGTAGGCCCCAGTCCGTCGATCGTCGGGCAGCCAGCCGAGGCCGTGATGTTGCCGTCGCTTAGACCGCCGGCGTCCACCCAGCTCACCTTCGCGCCCGTTTCTTTGGCGACCTCGTCAAAGACCGCTTTGATCCTCGGCAAATTTTGCTCGTCTATCATCGGCGCCTCTTCGTTGATTAGCGTCTTTTTGTGAGTTACGCCGTTTATGAACGGTTTGCTTAGGATTTCGTCCAGCTTTTTGTTAAAAAACTCGACCGAGGAGGCAAATTTATACCTCATCTCGCAGGTCACGCTGGCAAACTCTGGCACGACGTTGTGCGCGGTGCCACCGTTTGTGATGATGGAGTTAAAGGTATGCCCCGCTGCAAAATCAGTCAGCTTTGATAGCTCGACTACGAAATTTGCCGCCTCGACTACCGCTGAACGACCCAGCTCGGGGTGATTGCCCGCATGCGCGCCTACGCCGTGAAAATCTATCACGTAGGTCATCACGCCTTTTCTAGTCGCCACCATCGAGCCGTCCTCGCGAGCTGGCTCCATCACGAGGCAAAATTTGGACTTTCTTGCGTATTCGCGGATCTTTTCTTTGGCGAAATTTGACCCCGTCTCCTCGTGCGAGTTTAGAAACAAAGCGACGTTGATTTTACTAAGATCAAGCTCCTTGATGACGTAGAGCGATAGCAGCGCGCCGCCCTTGTCGTCGATGACGCCTAGCGCGTTTACCCTGCCCTCATTTTGGGTAAAAGGAGTGTTTTGCACCGAGCCTACGGGAAAAACCGTATCCATGTGCGCGACAAAAAGCACGTCAAATTTCTCCGAATTCGGGTTATTTGAGATGAGTAGGCAGTCAGCGACCTTATCGGTGCCAAGCGCTACCGTTTCGTGCTTTAGGCCGAGCGTTTCTGCCTTATTCATAAACCACTTTGCGACGCTATTTACACCCTCTACGCTAGACGTCGGACTCTCGATATCGGTTAGCTCCTTTAGCTCAGCTAGATATTGTTTTAGCTCCTCTTGTTTCATGGATCATCCTTTATACGATGATACTCATCACAAACATCGCTAGATAGGCGTTTAGGATACATATGCCAAACAGCACCAAGTAGTGCTTGCCCGGAATTCCTAGCACGCCCAGTACGCGTCCCATATACTGCACCGTAGAACCTACTAGCGCCATGCCCGGGATCAGCACTGCGATATCTGGAGCCGTTAGAGTACCACCCTGAACTAGCGCCACTAGCACGCCCGCAGACCCGCCCCAGCTAAGAAACGCCGCCATGATAACCGCTATCGACTCGCCAGGAAGCCCAAGCGGCAGCATAACGAAGCCAAGATACTTGCCTATGATATCAAGCGCACCCGAGACCTTTAGGATGTGGATGATAACAAAAGCCATAAGGACGTTTGGGATAGTGTTGTGAACGGCGATATCCCAGCCCTTTCTAGCGCCTTCTACGAAAACGTCGGTTAATAATTTATTATTAGCTTGCTCGCTCATACTTCAGTCTCCCCGTCTTTTACGAATTTTTTAACGTAAAGTCTCATCAAATTTGCCCCAAATACCTTAAACACCAAAATGATTCCCAAGCTAGCCGCGATAGATATAGGCGCTAGGGCTCCATTTTTGTCCGCAACCAAAAGTAGCGGAGCAAAAGACGCTAGGAAATTCGTGATCATCGCGCCCGCGCTAAACTGAAATGCGGCAAATATCAAAAGCTCTTTGTGCGTGATCTTGCCGTCTTGGCGTAAAAACTTTGCCGTAGAGCTACCTGCGTCGGTGCTTTGGGTACTAGCTATGAGCGAGATCGAGCAACATCCTGGGATACCGATGAGAGGCTTTAGCACGGGAGTTAGCCAGCGCGAAGCCGCATAAAGCGCGTAATATCTCTCAAATATCGCGACGAAACCTAGAGCTAGCATGATCGCAGGAACCAGACTAAGCGCAAATATAAAACCGCCCTTTGCGCTAGTGCCGCCTGCAGTCTTAAGCCACTCCGGAAACTGTCCGGTTAACTTACCGAAATCAAAGATACCGCCTGCGACATCCTTTAAGAAACCGCCAAAAAAGACGATAGCTAGGATCAAGGCAACGGTGCCGATCGCTAGCTTTTTGCCGTCGTTTGCCTCTTGCATAAAGCCTCCTTAAAAATAAAGTAAATACATAGGTAATATACAGTCGCGAAGCTTAGGAATGAGTAAAAAAATCAATAAAAATAATGAATAATATTTAGTTCTTTTAGTTAATGTTACTTTTAGATACTTCATTGTAAAAATTTAGTAAATTTGACGCCCATTTCTCTGTAAATAGGGGTTTAAGGAAAATTTGAATAGTTAAAATCGGAAAGTCACAATATCATATAGACATTTTTAAAGATTTACAAAAATATGGCGATTTAAAAATAATTAGCTTAGATATTTTAGAGAATTTTTTGAATTTATAATAAATTTAAGAAAAAGTTGATGGCGGACAGAGAGGGACACTCCGCCGTACTATAAAATTTTTCTATCATTTACCACCTTTCTAAGCCCTAAATACGGGGATTTATACTATATGATATTGTATAATTTTTTACCTTTATTTACAATTATTTTTCTATCACAGACTCATCTATTTCTACAACAAGCAAAATACCGATATATCAAGATTATAAGTAATTTTATAGTTAAAAAACTGTACTAAATTTTGGAACAAGTTTTAGGAGCATTTGAGTTCACAATTCA
>CALISV010000148.1 GCA_938041615.1 uncultured Campylobacter sp.
CTATCCTATCCTCGGCTAGTCCAGCCTGCGCTAGGGCCGCCTTGATAGCTTGAGCTCTTGCGTTAGCAAGTTCCAGTAGCTGCTCTTTTTTCACCTCGATGCCTTTTAGCGCAGCTTCTCTCAGCGCCTTTTCGTCGCTACTTTTTTCTTTTGGAGCTAACGATGCGAGCGCTCCTGCGTAGTCGCTGCCCGTCTGCGCCATCGTTTGACCGATTTTTTCGTTTAGTTTTGCGTTTTTTAGAGCCGTTACGTCCACGTCCGAGTAGGCGGGCGTGATGCTTAGCTTCATCTTAGGTTTTGCCGTTGTTAGCTTGATAAAGTCGGCTATCTTAGCTTGCTCAGACACTATGAGTTCGGCATTTGCAGGCATAAAGTCGATAGTGTTTAGATCCTGGCTACTTAGGCCTAGCGCACTACCTAGGAATCTAAACGGAGCTAGCGTGATATCGGCAAATAGCTTCTTCACGGCCGCCCAGACGATACCGCCGTATTTAAAGTCCGGGTCGTTTAGATCGCCCGTCACCGGCAGGTCGATGTTTATCTGGTTGTTTTGATCGCTCAGGATCGAGATGGCAAGCGATAGGGGCAGGTTTACCGCGTCTTTAGACTCGACCTTTTCGCCAAGCGTGAGAGTATCTAGATTTACGACGTTGCTACCGTTTAGCTTAGAGTCCTTAACATCGTAGTTTAGGGTCAAATTTAGCCTGCCTTTTTCTATCTTGTAGCCCAAAAACTGTCCGCTGTAAGGCGTCACATCGACTAGATCGATATCTTTAAAGCTAAATTTGACTTCCGTACTTTTTTTAGGATCATACGGCAGTAGCTTGAGCCCGATCTTACTAAAGCCGCTCTTGCCGACTACGCCCTCAAACGTACCCATCGTCGGGCGAGTGCTGTCGATATCCATCAGCACGCCTTCTAGCTTGGTGATCTTAGTCGCAAACGGCATAAATAGCGACGCGTCGGAGAAGTCTACGTCGCCGTTTTCTACGAGGATGTTTTTGATAGCAAAGTCAAACTCGCCCTCTTTTTTCTGCTGTTTTACAGCCTCTACGGGCTTTTCGTTTTTAGAGACGGTTTGTTTCGCGTCTGCATTTTGAGCACTTTCGCTCTCGCTCTTTTTCACGAGGCGACTTAGGTTAAATTCGCGCTCTTTGTTTAGGTGCGTCTTTAAAAACGGCGCACTAAGAGTCACGCGCTCTAAATTTAAGAAATTTTTTGCAAACGAAATTTTAGATAGTTTGAGGTTTTTAAAGGCAAAAACCCTATCGCCAGAGCCGTCCGCAAGCTCGATGTTTGCGATATTTGCTTTACCGCTTACGGAGGCATCCGCGGCGTACTTTACGTTTAGCTCGGCATTTAGCTCGCCGCTTTTTAAGCTCGCGTCCAGATAGTTTTTAGCGTAGACGAAGTAGCGAGGTAAGTTTGCATCGCTTAGTTTTATATCGGCTTCGATATTTAGAGGCTCTGGCGTGATTTTACCCTTAAGAGCCAAATTTAGCTTTTGCGAGCTTTTCATGTCGATTTTAGCGGTCACTGGCGCAGCTAAATTTTCGCTGATATTTTGTAAATTTATATTTAAACCGTCAAATTTATGCGCTATCTTTTGACCTTCGAAAATATGCGTTACGCCGATATCGGCGCCCGTAACGGCGACGTTTTTAACGTTAAATTTAAAACCGTTTTCCGTATTTTTCGCGCTTTTTTGCTCGGTTTTTTGGCTCTTTTTCGCGGCGTTTTTTTCTGCCGTTTTTTGAGATTTGGCAGGTTTTTTCGCGCTTTCGGTTTTGCTTTTTGCTTTTGTTTTGGCGGCGGTTTTTTCGCCATTTAGTCCAAGCTCGCTAATAGCGCTAAGTTCGCCGTTTTCTTTTATATCGGTTGCAAATTTAGGCTTATTTATGCTGACGCTTTCGATGCGAAGCGCGGTTTTGGCTAGATCAAAATCCGCGTCCTTCACGCCGATTTCAGCGATGGTAGCGAGCTCTTTATTTTTAGTTTTTAGCGCGATTTTTTGCGCTTTTATCTCGCCGATAAAGGCGGCGCTAGCGTTATTTTCCAGCGTAAATTTAGGCGCATTTATGACGAGCTTTTCTAGGCTTGCCGCGCCGTTTTTACCGACCGGGGCGGAAGCGGCGCTAAGAGTTAAATTTTTCAGGCTTGCCGCGATATTTTGCCCTTTTATTTTAGCATCCAGCTCACTTGCATTTGCGTCTTTTAGCTTTATCTCGCCGACGCTTTTTTCGGTCAAATTTATCCCGCTAACGCCCAGGGCTTTGAGCGCTGCGGAGGCGTTTATATCGCCTTTTTCATTCATATCCGCCTTCAAAGCGACGCCGCTTAAATTTAGACTGTTTAAATTTGCCTGCGCCTCGCCTTTAAAGCTCGTGTTTTTAAATTTTACCTCGCTAATATCGGCCGCAAAGCTCCTTTTTTCACTAACGTCGGCATTTATCTCGATGGCGGGCAGATCAAGCTCCTCTAGGCTCAAATTTTGCCCGTCAAGCTGTGCTTCAAACGACTTTAAATTTAAAGCGGCGTTTTTTAAAGCAGCCTTGATAACGCCGCCGTCCGCGCTTAGTTCGTAGATAGTTTTCGCGTTTATAAGCGCGCTGTTTATGCGCAGATCTTGCGTGTCGATGAAGCTAAGCGCGACGGGGCGGACGTTAAAGTCCTTTAGGCTAAGCTCGCCGTAAACGCGAAGCGGCGCGAGGTCGATGCCGCCTTGCCAGTCTAGCTTTTGCGCTAGCGTGGAGTTTGCGTCAAAAACGTGCTTGCCCGCGCTATTTTGCTCGGTATTTATGCCTGAGATTTTGTAGTTTATGCCCTCAAATTTGGCGCTAAAAGGCTGTTTTAAACTCTCGTCCGAGTAGGCAAACGAACCGCCTATTATCTTTGTGCTATTTAGAGCGAAATTTATGCTGCTAGTTTCGTTATTTTCGGTGCTAGTAGCGTTTGACTCGCCCAAGAACGCGGCCAAATTTAGCGTGCCGTTTTTATCTCTAGCGATATTTACGCTAGGACTCTCAAGGCGCAATATATCAATCTCTGCGAGCTTGTTAAATAGCGAAAAAGGCTTAAGCTTGACGTCGATTTGCTCCGCGCTAAAAAGCGGCGCGGTCGTGTTTAGCTCGGGGCGCGTGACGTTTAGCTCGAAGGTAAACGGGTTAAATTTAGCCTCCGCCACGCTAAGGCTCGCGTTCATGTCTTTTAGCTTTACGGGCAAGGTGTTTTTTAGCACGTAAGGAACGCCTAAAAAGCCCGCGAGCGTGTAGATGAGTAGCAAGCCCGCGAGCGAGCCTAGGATAATAAGAGCGATTTTTTTACTTTTTTGCATAAATTTGCCTCGATTTTTTTGGCGGATTTTACTAGGATTTTGATTAAAGGGCGGTTATTTTGGCGGATTTGCGAGTAAAATTTGAATGTAAAATTTGGAGATGTTTTGAGACTTGAAGCGAGCGTCAAATTTAGCCTGCAAATTTGATTGCTCCCGTAAATTTAGCTTTTAAGGTCAAATTTACGGGACTAAATTTATAAATCGCTCAAGCTCGGCAATTTTTAAATCACCGAGCTTAGCGGTCAAATTTATAGATCGGTCGCGACGTCGTTTTCTACCTTGATCGTTACGGTTTGAGCCACGCCGTTATCGTCGTTTGCGCTGCCCGTAAACGACTTATGCGTAGCGTCAGATCCATCCGCACTCCATTGACCGCTCGATTTTGATTTTACGGCATCATCGCTGCCGCCCTTGATCTCTAGCGTCTTGTCTTGGGCGCCAAGGTCTAGCACGTCTTTTGGATCGACGTTTAGCACGGCGTTATTTACGGCACTTACGTCGACCGAGTTTATATTTTCCGCTACTTTTGCGATCTTTGATAGATCGATATTGCCGTCTCCATCTAGGCTGTTTACGACTAGGTTGCCACTGTTGTTAGTAGTCGTCATTTTGGTATCGTTGCCTGCACCTAAATCAACGTTCTTTACGGTCGCTCCGTCTTGGACGATGAGCGTATCATCATAGCTACCCGTTCTTACAGTTTTTACTACAGTGCCTGCGTCTTTTACCATCACAGTATCCTTGGTATTTCCGCCAGTATTTATATCGTCCCTAAAGTCAGTGGTAGTATCTACAGAGTCTACCTTCGCTCCACTTTGAACGACAATAGTCTGCTCGCCGCTAGCTCCGTAGGCGTATAGAGCGCCCCTTACCTCGGCGCCGTCTTCGACGGTGATAGGCGCGTTTCCGTTGCTATGTATTCCGCCCACGCTAGTACCCTCGCCAGAGACCGTTACGGTGCCGTTTCCGGTATTTGCGCTAACTGCATGCTCGATATAGGCTTTGTTATCTACGCGTATAGTGTCGTCGCCTGCATGACCGCTGATAGAGTGTGCTCTAGTGCCGCTTCCGGTTACGGTTATCTCATCATCGCCGCCCCAGCCGGCTATGCCCGCATTTACAGCGTGCGCTCCGTCGCTAAGCACTATCTTGTCATTGCCTTCGCCGCCCGTGATGCTTCCATTTGCTTTAAGCTGCGGAGTAGTTAGCCCTTCGCCCACTACCGTTCCTGCACCGGTTACGGTTATCTTGTCTTCGCCCGCGCCGCCTTCTACGGTTTTGTTGACTTTTGATCCGCTTGTTACGTTGATCACGTCTACATCTATACCGCCTAAAACGCTGCCTCCGATTGTCGAATTTGAAACTTCGATCTTATTATCGCCGCCATAGGTGCTGCCCTCGACATTGCCTTTTACTTCGGCGTTTTGGACAGTGATATTATTTCCGTCGGAATTCTGAGCTGCGCCGTATGTGCTAGGATCTTCACCCTGTCCGCCACTAACGTTTCCGTTTACGGTAGCACCGTCTAAAATTTTGATCGTATCGCTATCTTCATTTCCTTTCACGTCTCCGGTTACGACCGTGCCGGCTCCGGTTACGGTTATCTTATCATCACCCCATCTTCCAACTATACCATCGACTTTTGCACCTTTTTCTACCAATATCGTATCATCGCCGCCTCTACCGTTTATGGCACTGACGTAAGTTCCCGCACCACTTACGGTTACCTCATCATCGCCTTCATCTGCTATGATGAGCTCGGTCTTTGCGCCGTCTTTTACTTTAATAATATCGTTGCCATCTCCGCCCAATATATTTTTTGCGCTAGTTTCTGCTCCGCTTAGAGTTATAGTATCAGCATCAGCGCCGCTATCTACTATATTCTTACTTGGATTTACACGCTTTTCATGAACATCATTCATGGCATCTTCCGGCATATCTTCTGCCAGAGCCGGAGGAGGCGGTGCAACTTCTGTCGGTTCGG
>CALISV010000149.1 GCA_938041615.1 uncultured Campylobacter sp.
TTTGCGAATACGCGGCGTGCGCAGTGTTGTATTGCATAAATTTACCTTTATTTTTTATTATATTCGGCTTCGATCATTGATTTTAGCGACGAAAATTCGCTATTTAGCTTGCTGATGATCTTGTCGTATGCTAAAAATCGCTCTTCCATCGTGGCGTACTTTGCGTCTAGCGATTTTTGCGTCCTTTCTTTTTCGGCATCGAGCGTTTTTTTCTCCTCGATCAGGCTTTGTCCGTATTTGGTTAAAGAACCGTTTTTTGAGTTGATTAGTCCGTCTACAGTCTTTTTCGCCGAGGAAAAGATGCCGTTTACGGTCGTGCTTTTAGGCGTTATCGTAGATTCGCTTAGGCCTACCGCGTTTAGCGTGGCGGGCGAGCCTTTTATGCTTATTGCCGTACCGTTTGTGGTTTTTAGCGTTATTTTGTCCTCGCTTGAGGCTATGGTAGCTTGCACGCCAGCGATACCTGCGTCGTTTATGGCTTTTAGTAGAGCCAGTGCATTTTGCTTTGAGGTATTTGTAGCCGCAGTAGCCGGTAAATTTATCTTTTTGCCGTTTATGACTAGATCTTCGTTTGCGATAGTTAGCGAGCCGGCATCTACGGCTTTAGAGCTAAAGGCCTGAGCCGTGCCGTAGGTCGTGCCTCCTGCGAATATCTTTTGCACGCTTTGCAAATCCTCGTCTAGCTTTCTACCCAGTTTTGAGCTATCAAGCTCCAGCAAGCCCTCTTTATTCAAGCTTAGCCCGTAGTCGGCTAAATTTGCGGTTTTGGCTACGCCGTTTTTATCGGTGTAGGTTTGATTGGCGAATAAAATTTTATTTAGCGTCGATTTTATCGTGTTTATCTCACTCACGCCTTGGAAAGTGCCCGATTTTTTAGTGTCCGAATCATAATCGGTAGCGACTTTTAGGTTGTTTACGAGATTATTATACGCAGTTACCATGCTTTGCATGCTCTCTTTTATCGCGCTCGTGTCCTCTTTGACGCTAAAAGTCGTCTTGCCGGTATCTTTTAGCTTTATCGTCATTCCTAAATTTAGATCTTTTACCTCGTTGCCACTTCGTTTTATCGTGATGCCGTTGTAGACGAACTCGGCGTCTTGCGCGGTTGAGATTTTGTTATTTGCGATATTTGCGCTATCCCAGCCTAATTTTTGCAAAACGTCGTTTGCACCGCTTAGAGCATTCCCGTCATCATCGACATTAGTTATCTCGACTTTATTTTCCGCACCAGTTTCTTTTGATTGCAAGATGAGCTGATACGGATCTTCGCCGCCCACTTTCATCGCTTTTGCCGAGACGGCGCCGTTTGTGACCTCGTTGATCTTATCGGCTAGCTCTTCTAGCGTAGTCGAGCTTTTAACCTCGATTTTATAGGTTTGGCCTCCGACTTTTACGCCAAAGGTTCCGTTTTTGCCGATAAATGAGCTTGAGGTGGCAAATTTGGTGCTTTGATAAACGTCTTTTTTGGCTAGCTGCCTTACGTCTATTTCGATATCTTGTACCGCCACGCCCGCGTTTGCGGTTACCTCTGCGCTTTTGCCGTCTGAGGTAGTGGTTCTTTTTTGATACGAGCTATCGTCTGCTAGAGTTGAAACCGAGGAGCGAAATGTACCGATCAGCGTTTTTAGAGCCGTTAGATCCTTTTGCTTCGTCGCATTTGCCGTGATTTTAGAGGTCACCGGTTTTATCTGACCCGCTTCGTCGGCGGCTTTTAGCTTATCTATAACGTCTTGCGTTAAAACTTGGCTACCAAAGCCAAGCGAAGAAACTTTACCTAGCGCCATTTTTAGCTCTCCTTGTCAAATAAAACTCCGACTGCCTCTCTAAAATATTCGCTTAGCTTCATGGCTTGTTCGGTCGGAATTTTGCGGATCACGTCGCCGGTTTTCATCTCCATTACGTTTACGTACATCGCGCCTATTTTATCGTTATAGCCAAAGCGTATGCTAGTGCCTAGATCTTCCATTTGTTTATTTAGTTTTTCGGTGGCTTCTTTTACTTCTTTGCTTAGCGTTTCGTTATTTTGCTCGGTTAAATTACGCGTTGCGTCATGCTGGATGTGAGTTTGCTCGACCTCTCTAGTTTGAGTAGAGCTTTGCGCATGCGAGCTTGTAACCGCGTTTGCCATCGGCTGGCTTGCCGCTTTGAAAATTTCCATATTTTCTCCTTTAAATATTTGCTAGCTTCTATATCGTCAAATTTGCAATTTTTTTTAGCCCCGTTCGGGAAATTTTTTGCTTAATTTAAATTTTCGCATAAATTTGTTAAAATCCAGCCTAAATCAAGGCGAGAAAAAGGAGAATTCGTGAAAATTTCGTTTGAGTGCGACTGCATTTTGCTGGGGGAGTCGCTAAGGCTATTTTTAAGAGATTTTATCTCGCCTAGAAAAGATTGTGACTTTATTGCGGCAGACAAAAAGATAGAGGCCAAAAAGCCCGTTTTCGTGATCGCCGAGCACTCGCCTCATCTAAAAATCCCTTTTAGCAAAGAGGCCCTTATATCCGCGCTTGAGGAGTTTTACTCGGCGATTCAGTTTTCAGAACCAGTCGCGCTCTCTCGCGCGACCGCGCCCGTAAAAGAAGAAGCCGCGCCGCAAAACGGTTCAAATTTGGAGACTGAGGTTTCAAATTTGATAGATAAATTTAAAGAAGAGCTGCTGGCTATATTAAGGAAAGCTCGTTGAAAAATCTCTATGCTACGATTTCAAGCGGTAAATTTAAAGGTAAAAAGCTGCTTTTGCCCTCGCTTCAAACTACAAGAAGCACGAAAAACATCGTAAAAGGCTCATTTTTCGACTCTTTTCGCTATGAGCTAGCGGGCAAGGTTTTTGTCGAGGCTTTCGGCGGTAGCGCGCTGATGGCCGTAGAAGCGCTAAGTAACGGCGCGGCAAAGGCCTACGCGGTAGAAATCGACAAAAACGCCTATAAAATCGCCTTGCAAAACGCCAAGCTTATCGGCAACGAGCTAGAAATCGTAAACGGCGATACTTTTAACACTACGCCCGCCATCGTTGCGAGACAAAATTTGCCCGTTGTCTTGTATCTTGATCCGCCTTTTGATATCAGAGACGGCTTTGCGGACGTTTATGAAAAGTGCGTAAATTTGGCGCGAAATTTGCCTAAATATAAAATTTATTTGATCGCTTTTGAGCATGCTAGCCATCTAAATTTACCAGAAAACATCGGCGCATTTACGCTTTTAAAATCTAAAAAATTCGGAAATACCTCGCTTAGCTATTACTCTTAAATTCTTGCGTCAAATTTGGAATACTAATTGCTTTTAGTCCTTGAAAATACAAATTTAAGGACTAAAATGAAACTAGCGGCATGCTTGCTAAGCCTTGCTATATCGGCTTTTGCGGCGCAGATAAAAGACATCGCAAACGTCGTGGGCGTAAGGGAAAATCAGCTGATCGGATACGGTCTGGTTGTTGGTCTAAACGGCTCTGGCGACGGTAGCAGCTCGGAGTTTACGATCCAGTCTCTTTCAAATATGCTTCAAAGCGTGAACGTAAAAATCAAGCCCGACGATATCAAATCAAAAAACACCGCCGCGGTAATGGTTATCGCAAAGCTGCCGCCGTTTGCTAGGCAGGGCGATAAGCTTGACGTCGTAATTTCATCTATCGGCGACGCAAAGAGCCTTCAGGGCGGAACGCTTTTGATGACTCCGCTTAAGGGCGTGGACGGCGACATTTACGCTCTAGCGCAGGGCTCGCTAACCATAGGCGGTAAAACCGCATCTCGCGGAGGCGGAAGTAAGGGCGGCAACCACGTAACCGCGGGCACGATCCCAAGCGGCGCAATTGTGGAGCGCGAGATAGCGTACGATATCTATAATCAAGAAGCGATATTTTTAAGCCTTAAAGAGTCGAATTTTGATACCGCTTCAAGCATCCAAAGAGCCGTAAATTTAAACGTAGGCGGCGATAGCGCGGTAGCCGTGGACTCTCGAACGATCAGGATCGCTAAGCCAAACGGGGCAAATATGGTCGATTTCGTAGCTAGGGTGTTAAATTTGGACGTGGATTATAAAGCGCTAGATAAGATCGTAATCGACGAGCGCACGGGCACGATAGTAAGCGGTATAAATATCACAGTTGATCCCGTCGTCATCACGCACGGCGATATCACGATAAAGATAGAGCCTAGCTCATACGACGATATGGCGGCAAATCAGCAAACAATCGATCTGCAAGACGGCGCAGCGGTAGATCCGCTAACTAATATGCTAAAAATCAGCGGCGAAAAAACAACCGTAGCTAGCGTCGCAAGGGCGCTAAGCAAGATGGGCGCGACGCCTAGCGATATCATCGCGATAATGGAAAATCTAAAACGCGTAGGCGCTATACACGTAAATTTGGAGATAATATAATGTTAAACGTAGACAGTTCGGCGGCTTTAAGCTCGTATAATAAATTTGCCACTAGTTCAATCGAAAATAGGCGCGCAAATAAGCCTCAGAGCGAGCAAGATGCGCTTTTAAAAGAGCAAACCGACGCTTTTGAGGCGTTTTTAGTTAAAAGCGTGCTGGATATCGCGCTAAAAGACGAAAATCCGTTATTCGGTAAAGATGCCGGTGACGAGATCTATCACTCGATGTATAACGATACGATGAGCAAGGCTCTGAGCGGAAATTTAGGCTTTAGCGAACTTTTATTCAATTATTTGAAAGAAAGGGCTTAAGAAAAATCAAAATTTGCCGATTTAGTTTCTAACAAATCTAAAAAGGCTTTAAAATGATAGGAACTTTGGGAGCTAAACTGGGCATGAGCCCGCAGCAAATCACTCGCTCAAACGACGTAAAAAAGAGCGAAAACATGGAAAAAACACAAGGCAAAGAAGAAAGCAAGGTTGCAAAGATAGCCGAGCAGATCGCAAACGGAACATATAAACTAGATATATCCAAGACTGCAAAAGCCATTGCCGATACGCTTTTATAAGATTTTTTGTCCTTGCGTAAAAAGAAAGGACAAAAATGCTTAAAAAATATTTAGATGAGGCGATGGGCGTGCTAGACGAGCTCATCGCCCAAACTACGGAAGATATAGAAAAGATAAAACTAGCCGATCACACTAAGGTCGATGATAGCGTCAAACGCAAAAACGAGCTGGTTAAAAAATTCGAATCTATAAAATCGCTGCTAGATAAAGAGCTTTTAAGAGTCTCAAAAGAAAACGGCGGAGCAAATTTAAGCTCTATCCTTGACGATGAGGTAAAATCATCTCTCGCGCTTATGCGCTCAAAGCTTGAAGAGCTCTACTCAAAAAACAAAGAATACGCAAAATACGTCGTCGGAGTGAAAGAATTTTTCGATAGCTTGCTAAAAAATATGTTTAAAGGCGAGCAAGACGGCGGCTACGACAAAAACGGCCTAAGGCCGGAGAGTTTATTTAAAACGAGGGTTTAAAAAATGGCTAATATATTTTCGTCTTTGCACATCGGTGTGAGCGGTCTGGATGCCGCGCAGACGCAGATCACTACGACCGGACACAACATCACAAACGCCGATAGCGAGCACTACACCAGGCAGCGCGTCGTGCAGTCTGCTAGAGAGCCTTTTCACGATATCCCTGGCGATATCGGCAGGGGTACGCAGGTCGATACGGTCGTGCGCGTGCATGACGAATTTACATTCGCTAGGCTTCGAACTTCAAATATAAATTTAGAATCAACCGAATACAAAAAGCAAATTTTAGAGGAGATTTCGCAGCGCTTCCCTGATCTGCAAAGCGTTGGCATAGGCAGGGATTTGCAAAATTATTTCAACGCTTGGAACAACCTCGCTTCAAACCCGACCGAGGGCTCACAAAAGATAAATTTGCTAAACAACGCTAACACGCTCTCAACCAGCATCAATAAAGCTAGCGACATGCTAACCAAGATCCAAAAGGACGTGGACTCGCAGATAGAAGTTACCGTAAATGAAATAAATAAATACGCCAAGCAAATCGCGCAGATAAATAAAGAGATCGTGCGCGTCGAGTCCGTGGGCAACACTAGAGCAAACGATCTGCGCGACAAACGCGATCAGCTCGAGCTTGCTATGTCAAAGCTTGCTGGTATAAGCGTATTTAAGGGCGAACTGCAAGGCAGCAACGTCGATCCTACCGTAACGGACGTAGGTACGAAGCACCAGATAAATATCTCAGGGTTTAATATAGTTGACGGCGTAACCTATCACCCACTAAAGATAGACAAAATGAACGGCAAGAGCGAATTTAAGGGCGTTTATTTTGAAAGAGAGGACGGCAAAAAGGTCGATCTAAACGGACGTATCCAGGGCGGTAAACTGGGCTCGGCATTGGATCTACGCGGACGCAGGATGGATGATAGCGGAGAGTTTCAGGACGGAACGATACAAAAATACATCGACAACCTAAATACCTTCGCCAAAGGCATCATAAGCGAGACGAACAACATCTACGCAAGATCGGCCGTAGAAAACGCCGTAACTGACGAGCTAAAAGACCTAAGCGACTCTAGGACGCTGATGAATTTTAATAACGACATCAAGCACGGTAGCTTTGACGTCGTGGTTTATAATAACCAGGGCCAAGAGGTCGCTCGTAAAACGATCAACATAAACGCCTCGACTTCGATAAACGATAACACTCGCGGCAACTCTATCGTGCGGGACTTTAACTCCGACACCGACGACAACGGCGACAATAACTCGCTAAACGACGTGGATGATTATTTTCAGGCGAGCTATCAGTACGACGCGGCGACGGGCAGGGGTACTTTTGGCGTCATACCAAAAAGAAACGCCGGCGAATACAGCGTCGCTTTTATCGATAAAGGCACGAATTTTCCGGGTATCATCGGGCTAAACAGGGTATTTGAAGGCGATAAAGCTAAAAATATGAGCGTAAAAAGCGAGCTAATGGAAAATCCACACAAGCTAAAAGCCTACTCAAATCCGACTCCGGGCAACAACGAAGTCGCAAACGATATGGTGCAGCTGCAATACAATAAAATCGTGTTTTACTCCAACAAGCACGCGGACAAGGAGGAGAGCATCGAAGGCTACTACCGCTATATCACGTCCGATTTAGCCAGTGAGACGCAGGCAAATAACGACCTAAACGATGCAAATACCGCAATACATAAGGTCGCGATGTCAGAGCATCAGTCAGTTAGCGGCGTAAATTTAAACGAAGAGCTGACAAACCTCATACGCTTTCAAAGCAGTTACGGCGCGGCGGCGAAAATCATCACGACCGTAGAAAAGATGCTCGATACCTTACTAACCGTCAAGCAATAAATTTAAATTTCTTTTAGCCTTTTTGGTTTAAAATCTCATCCAAAAAGGCTAAAAATGGACTTAAAAACACTCCTAGATCAAAACGTAATCTCTAAAAATACTCATACAGACCTGTTTGCCGCCGCCGATCCGCTACAAGTCGCTAGCAAATTTAAAACGCCCGAGATCTCGCTCATCTGCGCGCTTTTTGCATACGGCAACGCAAAACTAATCGTAAATTTCCTAAATTCGCTCGACTTCTCGCTGCTAGATAAAAGCGAGGAGCAAATCGTTTCAAATTTGACGCAGCACAAATACCGCTTTCAAAGCTGCGAGGACGTGCGGCAGATTTTTGTCACCCTTTCGCGCCTGAAAAAACACGGCGATATCGAAAGCACGGTGAGAGCGGGCTTTGAAAAAAGCGGCTCGATGGCGGACGGCATAAACGAGCTTATTAAATTTATCTACTCGCTAAACCCTTACCGCTCCGAAGGGTATGAGTTTTTCTTCGGCAAACCATACGAAAAAGCGCCGCAAAGCCCGTATAAACGCTACAATATGTTTTTGCGCTGGATGGTTCGAGATAGCGACATCGACCTCGGGCTATTTAAAAGCCTGCCAAAAAGCAAGCTACTCATACCTCTTGACGTGCATACGCACCGAGTTTCGCTAAATTTGGGCTTAATCTCTCGCAAAAGCTATGATTTTAAAGCCGTGCGCGAGCTAACGGACAAGCTTTGCGAATTTGACCCAGCCGACCCGATCAAATACGACTTCGCGCTCTACCGTATCGGTCAAAGCGGCGAACTGGCGCAAATTCTAAGCGAGATAAAGTAAATTTGACGAGTTTTGCTTTACGTGAAACAGCGGCAAATTTAAGCCCTTGCGGCGCATTAAATTTAAGAAAATTTAAAGCCGAAATTAATCAAATTTAGGCTATAGTTACCTTGCAATTACATTTTAAGGAGAAAAAATGAAAAAAATCGTTTTAGCTAGCGCGGCTCTAGGCTGTCTACTCGCTACTAGCGCTCTTGCACACGAGGAAAAAGTCTTTGATCCAAAGGCAGGCAAGCACCTAGTCGTCACTATGGAGCAACTAAGCGAAAAGGGCAACACTGTCGTAGGCGAGGTTGTAGCGATCGAGACTAACTACGGCGTGGCGCTATTCCCGAACCTTAAAGGTCTTGAGGGCGGCGCTCACGGATTTCACGTGCATCAAAACGCAGACTGCGGCGCTAACGAGAAGGGCCTAGGCATGAAAGCCGGCGGTCACTGGGATCCAAGCGACACCAAAAAACACTCTTTTGCATGGGACGATAGCGGCCACAAGGGCGATTTACCTGCGCTTTTCGTTGATGCTGAGGGTAACGCGGTTTATCCTGTCCTAGCTCCGAAAATCAAAACTATCGACGAGCTAAAAGGTCACTCTCTAATGATCCACGTCGGCGGCGATAACCACAGCGACCATCCAAAGCCTCTTGGCGGCGGCGGCGCTAGAATGGTTTGCGGCGTTATAAAATAATCCCGCATTCGCCGATTTGCCGCTCTAGGCGGTCGGCGAACTTCTTTTTCTTACTCAGTCAAATTTAACCCGGCTTTAAATTCGGCGTCTCGTATATTTTTAAACCCGCATCTCGAAAATGTAAAATCTCAATCAATTTTTTAAAATATCCAAATTTTGTCTGCGCGGTTTCGCAAACTAAATTTTAAAAACTATATCAAATTTGCCGCCGTTAAATGGAACTAAAATTTGCAAAATTTATATAAAAACTTCAAAATAAAATCGCCGAGCGAGCCCGCAAATTTA
>CALISV010000150.1 GCA_938041615.1 uncultured Campylobacter sp.
AAATCAAAGCTATGAAAACAAAATTTGAAAAATGGTATTGGCTGTAAATAACGGTTTTGTGTATAGCGACGTGAATAAAAAACAAGACCGGAGAATACAGAGAATTTTGCAAATTTTACGTGAAGCTGCGTGTGATCATTCGGCCAGAAAACCACTGGACTACGGAAAATAATGCAGGAGATTTAACTGATTTTAAAGAGGATATTTGTGGTAAAAACAGCAAAAAGGAGTTTTTTAAATACTAGTTTTTGGCATTTTGCAAGAGAATAAAATTTATAGACTTTAATCCAAATACTCAAATTTCTGCTCAACGTTCAACATCACTTCGCAGTCGCAGTATCCGCCCTACTCTTCAAGCCATGCGAGCACGCTCAAAACGTCTTTTACGACCAAATTTACAAGGATTTGCTCGGTGAGTTTTAGGCTGTGATCGCAGCCGTGCTCGTGAAGCTGGGCATCCAAAATCTCAAAAAGCTGTATAAATTTATCCTCGGACATGGGCAAATTTTGCCTAAATTTGGCTAGTTCTTTTGCTTTTTTCCATGGATTTTTCGTTCAAATTTACATCATCAAATTTGACGGCGATTATGAAAAGCCGCCAAATTTTTAGTTCTTTTTAAAAAATCTAGCAATCTTAGCTTGCAGTTTGAAAAAATCTGCCAGCTCCATTATCGGATATGCGCCCGCGTATTTTTTGCCACCGGCGATATCTTTTGACACGCCGCCGCGCGCCGCTATCTGGGCAAAGTCGCCGACTTTTAAATGCCCCGCCGAGCCGCTTTGTCCGCCCATCACGACGTTTCGTCCAAGCTTGGTCGAGCCTGCAAGCCCTACCTGAGAGACTAGTATCGAGCCGTAGCCTATCTCGCAGTTGTGGCCGACTTGCACGAGATTGTCGATCTTTACATGTGCTTTTACGATCGTGCTTTCAAACACGCCGCGGTCTATCGTCGTGCATGCGCCGATCTCGACGAAGTCCTCTAAAACGACGTTACCGTTGTGGTAAATTTTGACATGTTCGCCCGTTTTCGTGTGCGCGTAGCCAAAGCCGTCGCTACCGACGACGGCGTTTGCGTTGATGCGGCAGCCGTTGCCGATAACGGTGTCGTTATAG
>CALISV010000151.1 GCA_938041615.1 uncultured Campylobacter sp.
CTGTTTGAAAAGATCCCTGACGAACTAAAGACGCTTCACTACGTCGCTGGCGGTCGGTATTATCTGGACGGCAAAGCGGTAGATACCAAGCGCACGCCCATAAGCGACGAATAACTGCCTCGCAAAATGCCGGCAAATTTGTAAATTTAAGACGAGCGCACGCGTAAATACGCGGCGAGCTTCGGCAAAATTTCAAGCCAAAGAATCTAAAAAGGATAGAAAATGAAAAAATATATCGTCATCACCGGCGCAAGTTCGGGTATCGGAGCGGCAGCGGCAAAGGCGTTTGCGAGGCGCGGAGAAAATTTGATCCTAATCGCGCGCAGAGCGGAGCTGCTGCAAAACTTAAAGGGCGAGATCGCTAAAATTTCGCCTGAATCAGACGTCGTGATTAAAATTTGCGACCTTGCGCGCAGCGAGAACGTCCTAGCGCTTTGGGACGAGCTAAAAAGCTACGAGCTAAAGGCGCTAATTAATAGCGCTGGCTTTGGGGATTTTGGCTTAGTGGGAGAGCAGGATTTACAAAAAACGGTAAGAATGATAGACCTAAACGTAACCGCGCTCGCGATACTTTCGAGCTTATTTACGCGAGATTACAAACGCAAACAAACTCAGCTTATAAACATCTCCTCCGTGGGCGGGCTATTTTCTGGCGCCCGGCGTCGTGCCGTATTGCGCTACAAAATTTTTCGTAAGCGCTTTCACCGAGGGTTTGAGCCACGAGCTGGCGCAGGATAAAGAGGCCAAAATGCAGGCTAAAGTTCTAGCGCCCGCCGCGACTAAAAGCGAGTTTTGCGACGTAGCTTCGGGAAAGCGCGGATTTGATTACGATGCGGCGTTTTCGCAATACCACAGCAGCGAACAAACGGCAGAATTTTTGCTCACGCTTTACGATAGCGATGCATGCATCGGAGAGGTGGATTTGGCTAGCTTCGAATTTAAACTTAGCGAACCGAAATTTAATTATATAGCAGCCGCCAAATAGCGGATCGGGTGAGGCGCAAGCTCACTTATAGCTTGCGCTGTTAAGTTGCTTCTTTACGTGCGAGCAGGACTTGATTAGCTTCGTAGCGACAAGCTGCGCAGGCAGGCGCCTTTGAATTTTACGCATTTATAGATCGCACGATGAGCCGTGCTGTGCAGACGATATGCGCGTAAAATTTAGAATAACGTAGCGCCTGAGTTAAATTTGACTGCAAAGCGCGGTAAAATTTAAAGAAATTTAAGGAACGAAAATGGGTAAAACGGCTTTGGTCGTGGGAGCTACGGGAGCGGTCGGACGCGAGATAGTGCGCGAGCTTTGCGAGAATAAAAACTACGACAAAATCATCGTTTGGGCGCGTAGGGAGCTAAAATTTAGCCACGAAAAGCTAGAGACGCAGATCGTAAATTTTAGCGACGTAAAAAACATGCCACCGCGCGAGATAAACGAGATATTTTGCGCGCTGGGCACGACGATGAAGCAAGCCGGCAGCCGCGGGCAGTTTTACAAAGTGGACGTGAGCTATCCCGTAAATATCGCAAAATGGGCCATCGCCTCGGGCGCGCGCCGCTTTGTGCTCATTTCGTCGCAGGGCGCTAATGAGCAGTCGAGATTTTTTTATCTGCGCGCAAAGGGCAAGGCGGAGAAAAAGATCGCCGCGCTAAAATATGAGAGCGTGCAAATTGCGCGGTTGCCCGCGATAAAAAGCGAGCGCGAGCAGGTGCGTATGGGCGAGCTCTTTACGATTTGGCTGTTTGGGCTTTTGCCGAAATTTATCTTAACGAACTACCGCCCGATGAGCGCGAAAGATATCGCGGCTGCCGTCATCGCCGCGGCGCAGACGGATGCTAATGGCGTGCAAATTTATCATCCCAGAGAGTTTATTTAGAAGCAAAAAGCGTAAAGGCGATTTTGGCTTTAAGCTTTTAAAAACGCCGAAAAATGCGTCCGCTATTTTAAAATAAAAAATCGGCCGAATTTTTAAGGCGTGCGGCTTTATTTAAATTTGACCCTTGAGCGCGGTTTGGCTATTTGCTCGGTCGCGGCCAAAAGTCGGGTGCGTCAAAAGAGGCTCGTGTTTATGTTTTGCTATTTACCTGACTGCGGCCAAAAGCGGTTGCTAGGACGACTTTTTGCGCCGCAAGCCGCCTAACAGGTAGCGCGAGCCTGCGCGCAGTTTTGCCTTGCTCGCGCAAAAATCAAAACGCCTATTTAAAGACTATGCCGGATTTGGTAAAATCCATTTGCTCCGGTTCTACGTTTAGTAACGATTTAAAAACCAGCTTGCCTACAGCTTTTAGCTCTGCCTCATGCGCCGGATTTGGATGCTGCTGCAACTCCTGCTGCATTGCCATTAGCAAAAACCCAAGCCCCATAGATATCTGATACGAGTTCATCATTTCCGTAGCTTTTCCCTCAAATAGCTCCGGTTTTTTGCGCAAAAACTCGGCGATCTGCAAAAATGCGGGCTTTACAGCCTCGTCCGGCATCGGATGATTAAAATACGCCGCGTAAGCGCCTCCTAGTAGCGCCACGATGCCGGTCGCCACGTTTTCTTTGGGTATGCCGTATAGCTGCTCGACGCTGCCGTTTAGCTTATCTATGCCCTCTACTAGCAAGCGCCGCCCCTCGTCTTGCTGCGTGGCGGGGAAAAGCTGCGCTATCTGCTCGATGCCGTCCATGTCAAAAAAATGATCTCCCGCTCGCACTAGCGCGCCCGTATAGAGTATATCGGTCTTGATATCTTTGGCATAGGCGGAATCATCGGGCGGATTTAAATTTTTTCTTGCTTGATTCATAGCACGGTTATACGCATCCTGCCGCAACCACTGCTCGTTAAAATCGATATAATCGATAACATAAAGCGCTTGCGCGCTACTAAAACACATCACCGCTCCAAGCGCTGCCGCGCCCACTCGAATCTTGCCTAAAATTTTCATAAAACGCCTCCTAATACAAATTTATGCGACGACGCCGCATTGCCGGTATTATACCTAAAATAACGCGGCTACGATCTTTTTTATTCTGATTGCCTCTACGCCGCCGCGCAGACGGAGGCTAAGGGCGTGCAAATTTATCATCCAAGAGATTTTGTGCAAATGCGCGGCAAGTAGTCAAATTCCGCGCTTGGGCTCAAATTTAATCCCGCTAGCAGTCTAAATTTACCGCCTGCTCCGCCCGCAAAATCGGCGCTAAAATTTGATCCCTCGCACGACCTGCGCGCCAAGACCCGTTTGCATATGCCGCAAAAACATCGCGTGATAAAAATCCCCCTCGTGCCCCGGCGCGTCGTATGTGGCCGTTAGGCTTGCCGGCACTAGGACTTTGCGCCTGATATTTGCTTCGTTCGCGCTAAGCTTTAAGTGCGAGACTAGCTGATAGACGCATAGATCTGTGCAGTCGCCTAGCACCACAAAAGTGTCTATGTGCGGATTTTGCGCGATAAACGCGTTAAATTCGGCGCAGTAAGCCGCGCTCAGGGAGTTTTTGCGAAAGATTTTTATCTCGTCAAAAAACGGTAGTTCGCGCAGCTGCGGTATCGTCTTTGCGCCATCGGTGCCTTTGATCGCGTGCGGCGGAAATGCGTCAAATTCCGCGCAGTTTGCCTCGTGGCTATCCTCGAGTAGCACGAGATTTCTAGCGCCCGCCGCGTAAGCCGCGCTAAAAGTTTGCGCTATACCGTCCGCGATCGCGCCCACTCGCGGGCTAGCTAGCGGGCCAGTGCTGCAAAATCCCTCTATCATATCCACGCTGATAAATGCGGTATTTGCCGCGTCGCCCGCTAAAAGTTCGCTAAATTTAATCTCCTTTAGCCCCTCAAACCACACCGCTAAATCCTCTAAAATTTTCGCGTCAAATTTCATTTTCTCTCCTTGTTTTGATTGTTTTTACGTTCGTTATTCGGCTCGCTGAAGCTAATCCCAAACCGCGAGCCGCCCTAAATTTCGCGTTCAAATTTAATCTCGCCCAAAGCGTCAAATTTCATCAAATTTACCGCCTAGCCGCCCGTCTTTGCGGGCAAATTTACGCAAAAGCTCTTTGGCTCAAGCTCGATCTCGATACTGCCGCCGTGGGCTTGGACGATCTGCAGGCACAGATGCAGGCCTAGGCCGTTGCCCTTTAGTTTGCTCGTTTTAAAGGGCTCAAAGACCATGGCTTGGTTTTTGATCGGCACGCCGCTATCGGTCACGGTAAATTTATGCTCGTCGCCGCGCCGCTCGTAGTCCACGCGCACCCAACCCTCATCCTCCTCGTTTTCCTCGACTGCGTCGATCGCGTTAAATAGCATATTTTGAAACACCATCGCGAGCAGATCGCGGTCGCCCACATAGGGCAGGTCGGGGAAATTTAGGCTAAATTTGATCTCCTTGCCGTATGTGTAGCACTCTATCGCCGCCTCGCACTCGCCTTTTAGCTCGGCGAGGTTAAATTCGCGCGCGTTTATCGTGAGGCCTTTTGTAAAAAGCAAGGTAGCCTTGATGATGCGCTCGACGCGCCAGATCGCCTTTTGCATCTGCTCGACGACAGGGCGAGCGCGCTCGTCCGCTTTTTTTATCAGCGTGGAGGCTAGCAGCGAGATCGAGCCCACGGGGTTGCGTATCTCGTGGGCTAGGTGGGCGGCGACCTGACCCATCGAGGCTAGGCGCTCGGTACGTTTTTCGGTCGTTATGTCGGTTGCGGAGATGATTTTTTTGCCCTCTTTTTGGGCGATTTTGATGAGGTAGATTTGCCCCGCGGCGCTTATCTCGCCTTCATTTTGCGGGATAAATTTTAAAATTTGCCCGAGTTTTAGGGCTTCTGAGTTTTGTAAAAATATCTCGCCCGCCTCGTCCAAAACCCAGATCGCGTTTGGCAAAATTTCCACGATATCTTTGATAAAGCCTTGCAGATTCGCATACGACGCGGTCAGGTTTTTGTACTCGCGCTCTATCAGATAGGTCTGCTCGATCAGGCTTTTTAGTCCGTCTTGGACGCTGGTTTTGTCGATCTGAGTCATAAAAGCTCCTCGAAATTTTCTAAATCAAAAAGTAAAATTCGCTCGTTTTTTAGGCGGCGCACTTCGTTGCTAAAGCCGCTTTTGGAAAATAGCGCGACGACGTCCGGCACAAAGCCTAGTCGCTCGCATTTTTTAAGGAGTAAATTTACCACGTTTTTGCAAATTTTATGCTCTTTAAATTTAGCTTCTCCGACGATGATACGTCCGTCTAGGCTCAAAAATATGTCTATCTCGATATTTTTCGCCCATAAACTCCGCACTCGCGCGGGCTGGGCACCTAGTCTAAATGCTAAAAGCTCGCGGCAAAGCAGCTCAAAACCAAAGCCCGCGTACGAGTCGAACTCGCGTCTGATAATCTCCATCAAAGCGGCCTTTTCGCCGTTTTTTAAAAGGGCTAAATTTGGCTCGATGAAATAAAACCAAAACCTAGTAAAATTGTCGTTAAAGACCACTTTATCCTGCGCCTTATCGCGCTCGGGCAGTTTTTTAGCTTTTTGATATTTGCTTTTTACGCGTGGTTTTTCCAGCGTCTTTTCGATGCTAACCACGCCTGAGTTTATCGCGGCGGCGTAAATTTTTAGGATGAGGGGGCGAGGCAGAAATTTATTTAGAGCGTATTTTTTGCGGTCGTTTTTAGCAAGCTTGCAAAGGGCAAATTTAAGCTCGCTCTCAAAAGGCGCGTCAAAGCTAAATTTGAGCGACAAATCTTCAAATTTATCTAAAATTTCCTTTTCGATCGCCTCGAAAATATCGTAATAATTCGCCTCAAATTTTAGCGCGTCAAAGACTAGATGAAAGTAAATAAGCTGCAAGATATCAAGGTGCTTAAAGCGCGCGTAGCTTGATTTTAAGGCGTATATTTTCGCTCCTTTTTAGCCCATTTTAGCACAACTTTGGTTATAATCTCTTTTTTTATAAGGAAAAATTTTGGTTAGCATCGACGAAATCAGAAAAAATATTATTTTAAAAAAAGGCGTGCGCTACTTTGACTACACGGCCTCGGGCCTAGCCTACGCGCCTATCGAGCGCAGGATCGCAAAATACCTAAAAACCTACGCCAACACGCACTCAGAAAGCGCCTCAAATGCGCTAAAGACGCAAAAACGCTACGAAAAAGCAAGGCAGAGCTTAAAAGACGCGCTGGGGCTTGACGAGCGATTTTATCTGATCTGCGCCGGTTGCGGCGCGACGGGAGCGATAAAGAAATTTCAGGAAATCATGGGACTTTACCTGCCGCCTATGAGCGCAAACCGTCTGGGCGAAGAGGCGATCAAGGGCGCAAATTTGCCCCTCGTCATCGTTTCGCCCTACGAGCACCACTCAAACGAGGTTAGCCTGCGCGAGGGGCTGTGCGAGGTCGTGCGCATACCGCTAAGCAAGAGCGGGGAGATAAATTTCGGCAGGCTCGATCAACTGCTCAAAATCAACTCAAAGCGCGAGATCATCGGCTCTTTTAGCGCGGCCTCAAACGTCACGGGGATAATCAGCGACTACAAAAAAATCTACGTGATGATGAAGCGATACGGCGCGACCGTAGCCTTTGACGCGGCTAGCTTTAGCTCGCACGACAACCTCGACGCGGACTACTTCGACGCGCTATTTCTCTCGCCGCATAAGCTTTTAGGAGGCGTGGGTAGCTGCGGACTGCTCGCGATAAAAAAGGAGCTCGTAAAATCAGACAAACCGACCTTTGCCGCGGGCGGGACGGTTAGCTACGTGAGCCGCAGCTCGCATTTTTTTGCGCCAAGCGTCGAGCGCACCGAGGAGGGCGGCACCCAGCACGTGATGGGGCTCATAAGAGCCGCGCTAGCATATAGACTGCGAAACGAAGTCGGCCTAGACGTCATAAAAAGCCGCGAGGATGAGCTAACGAAGCTATTTTGCGAGGGGCTGGATAAGATCCCCGAGGTCGTGAGCTACTGCCCGCGCGGAGTGCCGAGATTGCCGATTTTCGCGTTTAACGTTAAGGGTGTTTCGCCCTATGATTTTGCCGAAGCGCTGAGCGAGGACTACGGCGTGCAGACACGAGCGGGGTGTGCGTGCGCCGGTCCGTACGGACACGATCTGCTCGGACTAAAAGACGATCAGAAATTTGATCAAAAGCCAGGCTGGGTGCGCGTGAGCCTGCACTACTCGCATACGCAAAAAGACGTCGCATATCTGCTAAAGGCCATCAAAAAAACT
>CALISV010000152.1 GCA_938041615.1 uncultured Campylobacter sp.
TTTGGAGGACTTGCTAAATTTGACGCTTTTGCTTTGCTAATTTGATTTAAAACCGCAAGTCGGCGTTTTAAATTTTACCCGAGATGCCGTAAAATTTACAGGCTTTTTTAGACGCCATAGATAAGGTATAAAGATGAAACGCATTTTAACTAATATTTTATATACCGTTATTGCACTGGTTTTGGGGCTTTTGTTGGTTGGCCCTTCTGATGAGACGCAAGAACCTCAAAAAATCGTCGATCAGCCAAATTTTCCTGCCTTAACGGGTAGAGTAGTCGATCAAGCGGGCATATTAAGTCCCGCCATCAAAGAAGAACTAGAAAGCGCGCTAGCCGCTCACGAAAACAACGCGACGAATCAAGTCGTAGTCGTCACGATAAAGTCTACGGGCGGAGTAAGTATCGATGAATACTCTTTACAGCTCGGTAAACACTGGGGCGTCTTGGAAAAAGGCAAAAGCAGCGGCGTGCTGCTAGTCGTCTCTTTAAACGGTAAGCAGGCACATATAGAGGTCGGACACGGCCTAGAGGGCACGATAACGCAAGATTTCGGCGAAGCCATCGTTGATAACTACGTCGTTCCCGAGCTTACAAAAGGCGACATAGAAGGCGGAATAAAGACAGGCACACAAAAGATCCTTGCGCTGCTTGAGGGCGATGAGGTCGTCAGAAAAGATATAGAAAAGTTAAGCGAGTTTCCGATAGAGGGTTACGTGATGTTATTTGGCGCGCTGCTGATATTCGCTAGAAATATGTTCGGCATAATCGGACAAGCGTGCGCTATTATCGGAGTTAGCGCGTTTACTGGCGGCGCTATTTCGCTTTGGGCAGCGCCGAGATTGGGCATCGAGGATTTCGCCGTTAGAGGCGGTATAACGGCTGCGCTTTCTGCGATACTTCTTGGCATAGCTTTAAGAAACATGCTATCCAAGCGCGAGAAGGGCACTAACGACGACAGCATCGAATATAGCGTTCCGGACATAGATATCGGAAGCAGCAAGGATGCTAAGGGCAAATTTAGCGGAGGGAGCGGAAGCTTTGGCGGAGGCGGAGCTAGCGGCAAATGGTGGTCGCGCGGCTCTAAAAAATAGCGTCAAATTTGAGCCTTACTACGGGCAAATTTGGCACAGACTAATACTAATCAAATTCCAAGGTACAAAAATGAAACGCATTTTATCTGCTTTATTTTGCGTTTTTACGCTTTTAGGACTTACGGCTATAAATTTATCGGCAGC
>CALISV010000153.1 GCA_938041615.1 uncultured Campylobacter sp.
TGGCGCTCGAGCATCTCCTGGCGCAGTTTTGCGCTAAAAGTCCTAGAAAAATCCACGACCAAAACGATAATAAACGCCGCAACGACGATAAAATTTAAAATATAAAAGCACTCCGCCTGCGTTCCGGCAAGCTGCGGCGGAGTCTTCGCGTAAAAATACAAAAACAAATACGCCGCGCCTTTGGCATACGCAAAAAAGTTATTCACGCCCTTTGTAGCTAAGCTCGAGAAAAACACGATGGACATGAGGGCTAAGATGATATTTTGAAACCCGTAATCCCAGCCAAGAACGAGCGTGCAGATAAAAGCGTGAGCAAATATCTCGATCCTAACCGCCGCTACGGCTATGGCGGCCGTTTTTAGATCCTTCGCCGCATAGACGCAAACGGCATAAAGAGCGATACTAAGGATGTTTAGGCATGCGAGCAAAGGCTGACCTATGTAGATAAACAGCGCCAAATATACCGCGTGAAAGAGCCCGAGCGCCGCAAACATCGCGCGAAGCTTGACGTAAAAGCCGTACCTCGCAAAAAGGTTAAGCAACATCGCCGCATCCCTTAAATTTTACGCAGTTTTTACCGCTTCTCTTGCCCTCGTATAAAAGCTTGTCCGCGACGATTGCCATTTCGGTTAGACTCATCGCGCGCGCGTTTTCAAACACCGCAGCGCCAAATGTTATGCCTATTTTTTTGCCGTTTGGAGCAGTGAGAGTATTTACATTTTTGAGAACTCTTTTTACCATCTCTTGCGCCGAAACGTCGTCGTGCACTAAAGCCACGAGCAAAAACTCCTCCCCGCCCCAGCGGCACAGGATATCTTTTTCGCCGCGCGAGTTTTCGCGTAAAATTCGCGCAATCTCTTTTAGCGTCTCGTCCCCGACGTCGTGCCCGAAGGTGTCGTTTATTACCTTAAAATCATCTATATCGCCAAGCGCGACCAGCACCTTTTCATACGGAAAATGCTCCGCCATCTCGTCAAACTGCTCCTGCGCGTAACGGCGATTGTCAAGGCCGGTTAGAAAGTCAAATTTAGATGCGGACTCGAGTTTATCGTTTTGCGAGGCGACCTCGTTTATACTTTTAGCATAAACCGAGTTTAGCGTGCTCGTGCGACGCAAAAATGATACGAATATCGCCGCAAACGTCACCACGAACATTACGCCTCCGCTCGCGCCTAAATTTACGATACCGAATTTGTCCCTTAAGATATATAAAATGGCGTAAGCTGCGGCTTCGGCGATGATGATGGCGAGCACGGTGCGGTTTTTGCCGATAAAAATCAAATAGCTAGTCGCGATGCCCCAAATAAAGAAATTTTCGTTGCCGCAACCCCAGCCGTATAAAAATACGCCCAAAAATCCGTGGCATATGACCGTGAGATGGATAAAATTTGCCGCAAAGCCAGGATCGTCGTCATAACAAAGAACCACGTAAATGCTAACCGTCGCTAAAAAAATATAAGCAGCCAAAAACGGCGCAGGCACGCGTGCATAAATAGCAAAAAATAGTAAAAATATCTGCAAGCAAGTAAAAAACCTAAGTAACGGAATAGCAATCGTCGCAAGCGCTTTTTCCTCGGCGCTTTGCTCAAATTTCGCCATCTGTACCCGAGCTTTTAGCTCTTTAAATCTGCTACCGTTTTTCTCGCACTCTCTCTCGTCATGCGAATTTTTTCGCAAGATTTTTCGTGCCGTTTCGGCCATAAGCAAAAAAGCTCCGTTTCTATAAATTTTGGCTCATTTTATCACATTTTTGTTTAAAAGTTTTTTGATCTTAGATAAGTGTTTATACTAATTTTAAACGATTTTTTGGCACAATCTAGGATTTTAAAAGTAAAATTTAAGGGTAAATATGCTTGAAGTCAAAAATTTATTGATGAGATTTAACGCACAGCTACTCTTTGAGGACGTAAATTTAAAACTCACTCGCGGCAACCGCTACGGTCTCATCGGCGCAAACGGCGCGGGAAAATCGACGTTTCTAAAAATCCTTGCAGGCGAGATCGAGGCAAACAGCGGCGAGATCGTCATCGAAAACGGGCTAAAAGTAGGCGTGCTGGGTCAAGATCAGTTCGCGTTTGAAAACTTTAGCGTCAAGGACGCCGTGCTATACGGTAACAAACGCCTCTACGACGCAGTCAAAGAAAAAGAAAAGCTCTACATGAGCGAGGAGTTTACCGACGCTATAAACGACCGTCTAGCACAGCTTGAGATGATAAGTGCAGAGGAGGATCCTAGCTACGAGTATGAGGTGCGCATAGAAAAAATACTAAGCTCGCTTGGATTTAGCGACTTTGAAAAGCCGATGAGCGAGGTCGAAAACTCGGATAAATTTAAAGTCCTGCTCGCTCAAGTGCTATTTCCAAAGCCCGACATCCTTTTCCTCGACGAGCCGACCAACAACCTTGACATCGAGAGTATAAAGTGGCTGGAAAACGAGCTAAACCGCCACGAGGGTACGATGGTGCTAATCAGCCACGACCGCCACTTTTTAAACGCGGTTTGCACGCACATCCTAGACGTGGATTTTAAGAAAATCAGGCAGTTTGCGGGCAACTACGATGACTGGTACATCGCCTCGACGCTGGTTGCCAAACAGCACGAGATGGAGCGCGACAAAAAGCTAAAAGAAAAAGAGGAGCTGGAGAAATTTATCGCACGATTCTCGGCAAATGCAAGCAAAGCCCGTCAAGCAACAAGCCGACAAAAGCAGCTAAACAAACTCGACATCGAGGAGATCAAAGTCTCTAGCAGACGCGATCCTAGCATACTTTTCCGCACCAAGCGCGACATAGGTAACGAAATCCTAGAGGTGCGCGGCGTCAGCAAAAAATACGACAAGGTTTTGTTTGAAAATTTTAGCTTCAAACTTGAAAAGAACGACAAAGTCGCCATCATCGGCGCAAACGGCGTAGGCAAAAGCACGCTAGCTAAAATCATCATCGGCGAAGTTGCTCCAGATAGCGGAGACGTGCACGTGGGCGCGACGATAGAGCCTAGCTACTTCGCGCAGGATACGACAAACAAAATCACGGGCGAGCTAAAGCTCTACGAGTGGCTGCAAGACGAAAACAACAAAGACCTAGACGAGATCCGCAAGTGCCTAGGACGCATGCTATTTAGCGGCGCCGAGCAGGAAAAATCAGTCGGCAGTCTAAGCGGCGGTGAGAAGCACCGCCTGATGCTAAGCCGCCTGATGCTAGAACGCGGCAACCTGCTCGTGCTAGACGAGCCAAACAACCACCTCGACCTCGAAGCCATCATCGCTCTTGGCGAGGCGCTGTATAAATTCGGCGGCAACGTCATCTGCGTGAGCCACGACCGCGAGCTCATCGACGCCTTTGCTAACCGCATCATCCACCTAAAAGGCAACGGCGAAGTAGTCGATTTTAAGGGAACTTTTGAAGAATACGCCGCGATGAACGAGGGAGCGACGGCTTAAATTTTTGATTTTAGCTTTG
>CALISV010000154.1 GCA_938041615.1 uncultured Campylobacter sp.
ATGACGGTCGAGCAACGCCAAGAAAACGCAAAGCACGCTAAGGCATTTGGCGAAAAAGCCAAAGTCAGCATCAGAAACATCAGAAAAGATGCCAATGACGAGGTAAAAAAGCTAGAAAAAGATAAAGCTATCACCGAAGACGAGAGCAAAAAAGGACAAGACGAAGTCCAAAAGATCACCGACAGCTACACGTCAAAGATCGACTCTCTCGTAAAAGAAAAAGAGAACGAACTTTTAAAAGTTTAAAATTTACGTATGGCTCGTTAAATTTGGCGAGCCGCAAAATTCTCCAGCTATTTTGCGCTTTTTAGTGTAAATTTTAACCGCTATGATCATTTTAAGTCAAATTTAGTCCGCCCTTACTACCGCTACAAAATACATTTATTGATTTTATCCAAATTTAAAATTCTAGCCGCTTTTGACTTGGTGTACTTTTATAATAACGCAAAATCGCAAGCCGCCAAAAGCTCAAAAAATAGTAGCTTAAGCGCGCTTAGGGTAGAATTCATTCAAATTTTACAAAGGAAAAACGATGGATTTAGAGAAAATTTACAAGGACGCGGGCGCGTATTTGCAGGGGCATTTTTTGCTTAGCAGCGGCAACCACTCGCAGTTTTATTTACAAAGTGCCAAAGTACTCGAGGATCCTCAGTTAGCAGGCGCTCTAGCAGACGAGCTGGCCGCCGTCATCGAAAAATCGGGCGTAGAGTTTGACAGCGTCTGTTCGCCCGCTCTAGGCGGTATTTTGGCTGGTTACGAGCTAGCTCGCGCGGCAAAAAAACGCTTTATCTTTACCGAGCGAGTAGAGCGAGTGATGAGCCTAAGGCGCGGCTTTGAGGTAAGGGAAGGCGAGCGATTCGTCGTCTGCGAGGACATCATAACCACAGGCGGCTCGGCGCTAGAGGCCGCACGCGTGATCGAGAGTCTAGGCGGCAAGGTGGTGGCCTTTGCGGCGCTTGCTAATCGCGGCTTTTGTAAGGTCGCAAATTTAGCGGGCAGCGTCGCAAAACCCAGCGCCAAACTGCCTGCCGACAAGCCGTTTTTTGCGCTGGGCAACTTTGAGTTTGAGATTTACGAGCCTGCAAACTGTCCGCTCTGCGCCGATGGAAGCAAAGCAATAAAGCCCGGCAGCAGAGGTAACTAAATTTGTAAATTTCGCGGCTCAGCTTGATATAGCCGTGGAAATTTGGATGGATTTTGCAGGTGCCAACCAAAGCAAACCAAGCATGGATCAAATTTGACTAGGTTGTGCAATATTTTAGGCGACAAATTTGACGATAAAGTAAAATCGGCCGTTGCGTTTTATAAGTCGCGATCGGAGCTGGATTAAATTTACGTTGCCGTTTTTGTGCAATTGACGGCAACCGTCAAATTTAGGCAAATTTACGCCCGCAAAAGAGTGTCCTGAAATTTATGAATTTAAAATTTGGTGCGAGATGAACGCCGTAAATTTAAAACCAGCACTTGATAAATTTTATGGAGCTGATAATAAATCAAGCGTAAGCAGGCTTGATGAAAAAATGCGCGGGGCGAAAATTATTAATCGTCGTAAACGGGCGTTCAGATAAAGACAAACAAAGACGGCGGATATCGTAAAGATTACGCCAGGCAAAACGCATAATCTGGCAGCAAACGAAGCGCCATTTACGAGCAGAGTAAGTTTGGTCGGCTAAGACGGCGCAAGCGGCGCTCATGCGGAAACGAACCCTAAATTTAGCGCACCGAAGTGAGAACGCGTAAAAGCAGGTCGTAAATCGCTACGACAAAGTAGAAGCGCATAAATTTGGGCGCTAGCGAGTAAATTTGACGCTCAAAAATCCAAAAACATGCGCCCGAAAATAAAAACAAAAGGAGTAAATTTGGCGAAACAAAAAGCGCAACTGGCCGGCATCGGCGCGCGAATAAAGGCCTTTATCACCGATCTTTTTTTGATCGGCATGCCGATATATTACCTCACGACCTATGTTTTTTTGGACGGCAAAGACGACTTTTTGCACAACCAAACCGCGATATTCGGGGCAAATTTCTCAGTTGCTCTCATCTGCTGTGTCTTTTTTGCGATCAAAGCCCAGACGCCCGGCTACCGCTCGCAAAATATCTACCTCATCGACCTGCGCAGCGGCCGCAAGCTCGGTTTCGCACGCGTTTTGCTCCGTTACATCTGCTTTTTGCTCTCAGGCGTTAGCGTGGTCGGACTTTGCCTCTGTTTTTTTCGCAAGGACGCGCTAAATTTGCACGATCTACTCACGCACTCGGCTGCCGTTTGCAAAAAAGCCGAGTAAATTTAACTCGCTCTTGGCAAATTTGAGCCCAAATTTGACGACAATTATTTCGGCGCAACCCACCCTGCTCCGCCAAAGCTCAAATTTGATCTAGCGCTTTCGCGGTGCGGGTTTTGCAGGCTAGATTCTCATCCCGTCCCCGCGGCAAATTTAACCTGCTCGCCGCCCCGTCAAATTTAAATCTTTAAACCAAATTTCGTTACAATCGCCCCCGATAAGGAAAAATATGCAAAAAATAATGGGATTTACGAGAACGCGGGAAAACGCGGAGAAAAAAGGCGCGCTGATACCTAGCGACTTCACGCACGCAGCCGTCATCGGAGAGACTGGCAGCGGCAAGACGACGGCGATGATATATCCGAATTTGCTTGACCGCATGCAAAACGGCTACGCGGTGTTTGCAGTGGATTATAAAGGCGGCGAGAGTGCTAAAATCAAGGCTCTAGCGCGCAGAGCGGGCCGCCTAAAAGACGTTGTGAGCGTGGGTGCAAGGCTGGACGCGCCGATAAACCTCATCGCCTCGATGAAGCCGCGCGACTTTAAAAACTGCGTGAAAAAGCCGATGGAATCAAGAGAGAAGTTTTGGGAGGAGTTTGGCTCGAGCATCGCGACCGAGTTTTTTAAGGTTTTAAAGGCGCTTAAAATTTTCGCTAAAAAAATCACTCCGCTAAATGACTGCTACGGGGACGCGTTTTATGCCGACGTGCGCACGCTAGCACGGGACTTTACCTTTGACGTGGCGACGATGCTGCGCCTCTCGCAAGACCTAGAAAAGATGCTCGAGTTTAAAGACGCGCTAAGCCTCATCTGCGACAATCTCGACTCCTCGACGCTAAATTTCACCCGCGAAACGATAATGATAAACCGCGCGTTTATAGCGACTGCGGACGAGTTTTTAGACGCGACGAGCCGCTACAAGGACATCGGCGACGAGCGTACGAGAGATGATTTTCGCAACTACTCGATGATGATGTCGCCGTTTTTAGGCCTCATGAACGACGACTCGCTAAACGGCGACGGCGAGGGCACGCACGGCGATGCGAGTATCGCAGGGCTGCTAAATAGCGGCAAGATCGTGATATTTAACGCCGCAAGCTGCGACAAAAGCGCGCTAAGCTTCCTGCTAAACAGCTTTCTGCCCGAGCTTTTAAAGCGCGTAACGATGAAGCGAAAGACGCCTATTAGCCTATTTCTCGACGAGTCGGCAAAGCTGCTGAGCGAAAACACCGAGCTAAACGAAGAGATCCTGCGCGAGTGCGAGGTGGAGCTGGTGCTGGCGTTTCAAAACGAGTTTTTACTCAAACGCGCGATCGGCGGCACGGCGTACGAGGCGCTGATGGGCAACCTCACCAACCGCTACTTCATGCGCAACAAGGACGTCGTGAGACTGGGCGGCAGCGAGGTGGACTGCTCGACGCTGGAGAAATTCGAGTGCGTGCTAGAGGGCGACAAGATCGCGCTGGAGCCGATTTTCATCGACGAAGCGGAGTGTCTGCAAGCGCAGCTGGAGTTTGAGCGCGAGAACCGTCTGCACGAGCGACTGCTGGGCAAAATTTACGAAAACCGCGTGATAGAGTTTGACGAGGAGATCGTAGACGACGGCAAAATCTGGGTGCGCGACGTGGATACGGGCGAGCGCGAATGCGTGTTTTTCAGCGACGAGGTGCTGGATATCCGCCCGCAAGATATCTATAAACGCCCGCCAAATACCGGCGGCTACAACATCTCGCTTGACGACGGCACGGACGACGCGCAGATAAGCTTTAGGTAAATTTGACGGCGGCTAGCAGGCAGCTACGAGTTAAATTTGACTGAGCTAGCGAGCAAATTTTAGCGTAAATTTGGGTCAAATTTGAAGGACGGCGTAAATTTAAACGGCAGCGCAACTTGACGATTTTAACCGCTCGCCGTTTGCATAAAACTAGGCTGGATAAATTTAAAATTTGACTTTAGGCGGAGGATATGAACGAAAATCCAGGCAGAGAAAATAAAGAGCCGGAGCTACTTTACAGACTAGATAGTCGAAATCCGCTCATGGTAATGTTTGATTTTATCAAGTATAGCTTTTTCCTGCTCGTGCCGGGCCTGCTGACCGCGATATATTATAGAGGCTGGATGCAGATGCTGGGCATCCTAGGTTCTTTGTTTTTGGGTAGGCTTTTATACAAACTCATATTTTTTAACTACATTGAAATTTACAGCGACAGGATCGTCATAAACAAATATATTTTCGGCGATACGGTTATAAAAAGCGAGGATTTGGCGCATTGTCGTGATTATTCCATGTTTCCGTTTTTTCCGGCACAAGTATGGATAGCAAAAAAGAGAAAATATTTTTTATATAGAGTTTATGCGGTGGAAAGCTTAACATTTGATCAAGCCGACGAGCTAAGAAGCCAAATAGCTCGTATAATGCCGCGGGATGCAATTGATTAATAGCAATCAGTATAAACAGTCAAATTTGTCGCCGTTATCTACATCCAAATTTAGCGAGCAAGCCGAGAAACCAGCTCGTCGGCAGTCAAATTTAACAAAACCACCCATAAATTTATCTCTCCTAGTTTCGGATCAAATTTAACCGCCAAACCAAACCTAAATTTAAAGCATAAATCTTAAAATTTAGATTTTTATCTACGTTTTATATTTTTGCCGTCTTTATTTACGCACATAAAACCCACGGTAGCCCCGCCGTCATAAGCCAAAGCTACGCCGTCTGAATGAAATCTATCGTCGCAACCCGCCTCTTTGTCGCCTCGCAGTATCTCGTCCGAAGCGTCGTCAAAAATCTCGTAATACGCGCCTCCAAAGCCCTCATTGCGATAATAAATCGTAGTCTTGCGCTCGCCTCCAAACGCCTCGTTGCCCCAAATTCTTATGCCTATGACGTTTGCGCTTTTTAGTTTGGCTTTTAGTTCGCTAAAAGTCTGCGCGTCCCAGCCCAGTATCCACAGTGGTTCCTGCACGCTCGTTCGCTCATCTGCGCGGATGAAGCTCGCGGTTTGGTTTTTATCGGTACTCACGGCGCTAAACGTCTCAACCAGGGCTCCGTCTAGGCGCAGGTCAAACCAAACTCCGCGAGGCCTAATCTCGCGCGCAAAATCGCGCAATGCTAAAATCTCGATACGATTTTTTTCGTAGTTTCGCGCTAACTCTCGTCCGTCGTATAAATTTAAGTAGACGGCCGTCGCCGCGATTAGAAAAATAATAATAAAAGACGTTTTACGGCTTATACTCATAAATCCTCGCAAATTCTTTTATTCCTAGTCTAATTTACGGCGTCAAGCACGCTAAATTTAGAATTTAACCCCGTGATTTAGCAGTTTTCTTACGCCTAGATTCGTGTCGATGCCGGTGATTATGGCGTTGTAGATGTACTCTTTGCCTTGCTGGATGGCGCTTTCTAGGCTCTCTCCTCTTGCGAGCAGGCAGGCTAGCGAGCTAGAAAACGTGCAGCCCGCGCCGATGATAACCAGCGGGTCGGCTAGCGGCGTCTCAAAGTTTTGCACGCTGCCGTCCTTGCGGTAGAGCGTGTCGATGCTCTTGCCCGCGACGATGTGCTTTTTCACGATCACGTCGCACGGCAAATTCGTAAAATCATCGCCGAAAAGCACGTCTGCTTCGCGCAGGTTCGGCGTCGTAACGGCGGCAAATTTCATCAGCTCTTTTAGTCGCTCGATGGCGCTATCTTTGATGAGTTTGTGCCCCATTTTCGAGACGCAGACGGGATCTAGCACCACAGGAGCGGAGTTTTTTTCTAAAAAACCCTGCACGACGTCCATGATAGGCTCGTTAAAGAGCATGCCGATTTTAACGGCATCAAAGCTAAACTCGGCCGCGAGCATCTCGAGCTGATCGGCGATAAAGGACGGATCTAGCGAAACGATATTTTTGATCTTGTCCGTGTTTTCGGCAGTTAGCGCCGTGACCGCCGTCGCGCTATAACAGCCAAAGTGCGCGCACGCCTTGATGTCGGCTTGCAGCCCCGCGCCGCCGTTGCTGCATGAGCCTGCGATGATGAGGATTTTTTTCATTTTTTGCCTTTTTTCGTTTTTAAAAGCCGTATTATAAACGACATTGCATTAACGACGCGTTAAACGCTAAATTTTATAAAATTTTAAAGCCGTTTGCACTACAATTTCTATAAAGATTATCAAAATAAAAAGGAAAAGCCGTATGGAAAAGATCGAATTTGAGGGAACGATCTCCGAGACGCTGCTAATAAATTTATACTTTAGAAGCAAAGAAAACCAAGAAACGACGCCTATACTAAAAGACGAGTTTTCGGGAGACGTCGTGAGCAAGATAGATTATGATTTCGCCAAATTTGACCGCTCGACGCTAAGCAGGGTCGGCACGGTGATACGCGCGAGGTTTTTTGACGACTGCATACTTAAATTTACGCGCGAGCACCCGAGTGCCGTCATCGTTCAAGTAGGCGCCGGGCTTGATACCAGGCCTTTGCGGCTAGCTCCCGTTTGCCCCGAGGCGACCTTTTACGACCTTGATCTACCCGACGTCATAGCCCTTCGCGACAAGCTCGTGCCAAAGGCGCCGCGAAACTACAGCCTAGCGTGCTCGATGTTAGAGACTGCGTGGATGGATGAGCTGGCCGCAAAGCACGCGGGAGAGGAGTTTGTTTTCGTGCTAGAAGGCGTGTCGATGTTTTTTGAAAAGCCGATTTTTCGGGAGTTTTTCTTAAATTTGGCGGCGCGATTTAGCGGGCTGGTGCTGGTCGATCTACTCAACGACTTCGCGACAAAAATGAATACACGCAAACACGACACGCTAAAATTTATGAAAGAGGAGGTAAAAATCAAGATGGGTATCGCGGGCGCGGACGAGGTCGAGGCATGGGATAAAGAGCGCATAAAGTGCCTAGAAATCGGCACGATGATGAATATGTACAAACATCGCTGGGGGCTAGTCGGTCGCGCGATGAGCTGGATAAAGCCGTTTCGCGAGGCGTGCAGGATGTTTGTTTTCGCTCTGGGTAAGCGCGGATAAATTTGCTCAAATTTAGGCTGAATTTGACGGATTTGCGAGCTAACCTGCACCTTTATGGCGCTAAAGCCCTTATGCACGCTCAAATTTGACGCAGCCGCAAAACGCGCTAAAGCTCAAATATAAGTTTGCGCTTATTAAATTTTAGCTATAATCCAGGCTTCATAGAT
>CALISV010000155.1 GCA_938041615.1 uncultured Campylobacter sp.
GGGCAAATTTAAAATTTCCGATCGGATTTGCCGCCAAATTTGAGCTTAAATTTGACCCGCCATATAAAGCGCGAGTCAGCTTTAAATTTAAGCCTCGGCGGGTCGTTGATATAAAATTAGGCTTAAAAAGCGAGATAAATTTAAAACAGCGCCTCGTCCATCTCGGCCGGTTTTTCGATGCCCATCAGTGCCAAAACGCTCGCGGCGATATTGTTTAGACCGCCTGCCTTTACCGCCTTTACGCCCTCGCCCATCACGAAGCAAAATACGTCAAAAGTCGTGTGATTGGTTAGCAAATTACCCTGCGCGTCCCTCATCTGCTCGCAGTTGCCGTGGTCGCTCGTGATGATTAGCGCGTAGTTTTTCTCTTTTGCCTTTGCCACGATTCGTCCCAGTGCCGCATCCACGGCCTCGACCGCCTTCACCGCAGCGTCAAATTCGCCCGTATGCCCGACCATGTCGCCGTTTGCGAAATTTACTACTATGAAATCCTGTCCGTCATCCATCCCTTTTAATACCGCATCGCACACGGCTTGCGCGCTCATTTCGGGCTTTTCGTCGTAGGTTTTGACTTTAGGGCTTGGCACGAGCACGCGCGTTTCGTTTTGGGCGAGCTCCTCGACGCCGCCGTTAAAGAAAAACGTCACGTGCGCGTATTTCTCGGTCTCGGCGGTGTGTAGTTGCGTTAGTCCCGCATTTGCGACGACCTCGGCAAGGGTATTTTTTAGCTTTTCGTTTTCAAATAATACTGGAAAAGCGAAATTTGCGTCGTATTCGGTCATCGTGAGTAGATTTTTGACCACAAATGGGCGTGCGAATTCGCTAAAATTTTCATCACCCAAAGCTGCCGCGATCTCGCGCACGCGGTCGTTTCTAAAATTTATAAATATCACTCCATCGCTCTCGCCGATACCGCCGAAATCCCCAAAACTAGCAGGCACGATAAACTCGTCCGTCACGCCCGCCTCGTAGCTTTGCATGACGTATTCTAGCGGCGATATAGTTTGCCCGTTTTCCCCGCGTATCATCGCGTCATAGGCCGTTTTTACGCGCTCCCAGCGCTTGTCGCGGTCCATCGCGTAAAATCTACCGCTAACGCTAGCTAGCCTAAAGCCTCCGCTTTGCGCCTTTTCTTGCAGCGATTTTATGAATGCAAGCCCGCTTTTTGGGCCTACGTCGCGACCGTCGGTTATCGCGTGAGCGCATACTTCGCAACCGTTTGCGACCGCAAGAGAGCACATCGCGTCAAAGTGGCTCATGTGCGAGTGCACGCCGCCGTCGCTGTAAAGCCCGACGACGTGGACGCGTTTGCAAGCTTTAAATAAATTTAAAAGCTTTTCGCTTTTAGCCAGTTCGCCGTTTTCAAAACCGAGCGAAATTTTTACCAAATTTTGATACAAAACCCGCCCGCTGCCGATACACATGTGTCCGACCTCGCTGTTTCCCATCTGTCCGTCAGGTAGGCCCACTGCTAGGCCCGAGGTTTTTATGAGCGCGTTTGGCACGTTTTTAAACAGCCAGTCGTATGTGGGCTTTTTTGCCGCCGCAAATGCGTTAAATTCGCTACTTTCATTATATCCGATGCCGTCTGTTATCACCAAAATAGTTTTTTGCGCCATTTTTAAATTTTCGCCTTAAATTTAGATATTTTTTAACGGCATTATACTAAAATTAGCCTTTTTTAAAATAAAGGCTTTTATGTTTTACTATATTTATGAATTCTCAAATTTTAATATCTTTCAGTACATCACCGTTCGCGCGGGTTTTTCGTTTTTTATCGCATTTTGCTTGACCGTTTGGGCGCTGCCTAAATTTATCGCGTGGGCAAAGGCCAAAAACGCCGCCCAGCCCATCTATGAGCTAGCTCCGCAAACGCACCAAAAAAAGGCCAAAACGCCGACGATGGGCGGGCTGGTCTTTATCGGAGCCGCACTTGCGGCGAGCGTGATTTGCGCGCGCCTTGATAATGTTTTCGTCTTTGCTTCGCTGATCT
>CALISV010000156.1 GCA_938041615.1 uncultured Campylobacter sp.
GTCCTCTAAAAGGAAGACAAATCCATATGCTGGTTATTCTGATGAACAAAGGTTTCATAAATTAAAAGAGTTACTTAAATTTCCTAATGATTGGAAAATTTGAACCATTATGATTAAAATCACGACGGTATAAAGCATGATATCGGGGCGAAATCTCTGGTAGCCGTAGTTTATCGCAACAGACCCAAGTCCGCCGCCGCCGACCGCGCCCGCCATCGCCGAAAAGCCGATGATAACGATAAGAGTGAGCGTAATAGAAGCCACGATGCCGGGCAGCGCCTCTACAAACATCACCTTAAAAATGATCTGAAAATTTGAGCTACCAAAGCTCCTAGCGGCTTCGATGATGCCTTTATCGACCTCTTTTAGCGCGCTCTCTATGAGCCTAGCGATAAACGGCGCCGCGCCGATAGTAAGCGGAACGATAGCTGCGGTAGTGCCAATACTTGTGCCTACGATCAGGCGCGTGAGGGGGAAAAGTACGATGATAAGGATGATAAAAGGAAAGCTTCTTAGCGTATTTACCGTGATATCAAGCGCGATAAATAGCGGTTTGTTTGGCTTCAGACCGTCTTGCGCGGAAAGAACGAGCAAGATAGCGGGCACTAGGCCTATGAGAAACGCTAAAAGCGTCGAAACCACGCTCATATAAAGCGTCTCGCCGATGGCCGGGAGCAAAATACGCTCGAAAACGTCGGGAAATTTAGAAAAATCTATGTCAAACATCACGCTACCTCCCATAATACGCCGCTTTGCTTGATGTACTCGGTCACGCGCGCTTCGTCTTTAGGATCGACGTTGATGACGAGCGAGCCTAGCACGTTTTCGTTTAGCTTCTCAAGCTTGCCCCAGACGATGTTAAAGTCGATGTTTAGCGTGCGCGCCATGTGCGTGATGATACTATTTTGCGCGACTTCTTTCGGGAAAAAGAGCCTGATATTTACGCCCTCGCTCGGCAAAATTTCATCCTCGCCGAGGAATTCCTTCATCTTTTCATCTGGTTTTAAAAATAGCTCCTCAATCGTGCCGCTACCGATTATCTTGCCGCTTTCTAGCAGCACTGCGCGGCGCGCGATGCTTTTTACGACCTCCATCTCGTGTGTGACCAAAACGACGCTGATATTTAGCGTTTGATTGATCTGTTTTAAAAGCTCGAGTATCGAATTCGTCGTATTTGGATCAAGCGCAGAGGTCGCTTCGTCGGAGAGTAAAATTTTTGGACTTAGCGCAAGGGCACGGGCGATAGCGACGCGTTGTTTTTGGCCACCGCTTAGCTCGCCTGGGTAGCTTGCGGCTTTGTTTGCAAGGCCCACGAGCTCTAGTAGCTCGCTCACTCTTTTTTTGATTTCGCCGTCTGAGTAGCCCCAAAATTTAAGCGGAGTCGAGACGTTTTCAAACGCCGTTTTTCTAGCCATCAGCGCAAAGTGCTGAAATATCATCCCAACATCTCGTCTAAGCTCTCTTAGTTCTTTGTCTTTTAGTGCCGAGATTTCTTTGTCAAACACCTTCAGGCTACCGCCTTGATAGTCCTCTAGGCCGTTTATGCAGCGAAGCAGGGTGGATTTACCCGCGCCACTGTGGCCTACGATGGCGAAAATTTCGCCTTTTTCTACGTTTAGGCTGACGCCATCTATGATCTGCGTCGCCCCGTAAAATTTCTTTAAATTTTCTATTTTTATCACTAATTTTCCTTGTTTTTAAAACCGCTTAATTTATAAAATTTCGCGCCTTAGCTCATCTGCGCTCTTTGGCGAAAGAAGCGCCGGAGCGATGTCAAATACGCTAAACGCGCCGCACTCGCCTTTTTGCGCTAGGCGATACGCCGCGCGGGCGTAGGCTACGAGCACGCTTGCGGTAAATTCGGGATTTGAATCAAGCTTTAGCGAAAACTCGATCAGGTGTTTATTTTCGCCGCGCTCGCCGGTCGCTCCGCTTCGCAAGACGAATCCTCCGTGGGGGATGCCGCCGTGCTCTTTTTTAAGTGTCGTAATATCGATAAAATGCACGCTCGTGTCGTAGTCGGCGAAGTAGTTTGGCATCGTTTTTATCTCTTTTTCTATGCGCGCTTTATCGGCGCCGTCCTCGGCTACGACGTAGCACTCGCGCAGGTGTTTTTCGCGCGTACTAAGTTTTGGATTTTCGCCCGCGCGAACTCGCTCCAAGGCGCTTTCTATCGGCACGGTGTATTGTCGCGCGTCCACGACGCCCTCGATCCTGCGGATGGCGTCTGAGTGACCTTGGCTTACGCCTTTGCCCCAAAATGTATAACTGCTGCCGTTTTCTAGCACGCTCTCGCCAAATAGTCTATTTAGCGAAAACAGACCCGGATCCCACCCTACGGCAATGATGCCTACTTTTCCGCCTTTTTTGGCAGCGGCGTCTACTGCGGCGAAGTGCTCAGGTATTTTTGCGTGCGTATCAAAGCTATCTACGACGTTAAAATTTAGCGCAAACTCCGGCGTCTGTGTCGGTAGATCCGTCGCGCTACCGCCGCAAAGCACCAAAACGTCAAATTTGCCCTTGTGCGATAAAATTTCATCTGCGCTAAACACAGGCGCGCCGCATGTTTTTACCTCGCTTGGATTTCTGCGGCTAAAAACCGCTGTTAATTCCAAATCCTTGCTATTTTGTGCGGCAAGCTCCACACCGCGACCCAAATTTCCATATCCTAAAACCGCTATTTTTATCTTTTGACTCATTTTTATCCTTTAAATTTAACTAGTGACAAAGTTTCACTTCATCAGCAAATAATAAATCACATATATCCAACTTAAAAATCCTTGGATTATCG
>CALISV010000157.1 GCA_938041615.1 uncultured Campylobacter sp.
TAAAGATTTTACATAGGGTTGCTTCTGAAATTTTAGTTAAATTTGATATCTTTGACGCTTCTGTGTCTTTTACAAAATACTTGATAATCCCTCTAAATTTCTTCTCTGAAATTTTAAAAACGAATTATATACTTGTTTTTTAACTTCGCTATACTTGTTACTTATAAGAATATAGCCCTAAGCCAAAATTATTCGCTTACATGATTTACGATATCTTTTAGCACTAGCGGTATTACGTCGCCGTGTCCTTGCCCTTCGTAGATTTTAAATTCGTATTTGACGCCCGACTTTTTTAGAATTTCAGCTAAATCGGCCGCCTTTAGTATATTTTCTTTGTCCGTTTTGCCTGCTCTTTTTTCTAATTCTCCTACGCTAAGTCTTATAAAACTCGCCTTTAATTTAAGTTTTAGTTTGCCGTCGCCATCTAAGGCGTCTTTTAGAATTTTAGAATCTCCCCACCAAAGAGACGGAGAGGCTATAAAAAACTCATCAAATATACCGTCGTTTTGTAGAAGCGAATAAACTAAAAATAGTCCGCCAAAGGAGTGGCCGTAAAATATTTTCTCGCTATTTTTTATATCGTATTCTTTGTCTGCAAACGGCATTAACCGCTCTTTTATAAATTTATAAAATTTGTCCGCATTGCCGCCTTGCTCGTATTCACCGCCTTGGGCTAACGGCGTTAAGTCCTTTGTTCGCCTTGCGGTATCGTAAGCTAGCGGCGTATCGTATCCGACGCCTATGATAAGCGGTGTATTGTCGTCTGGAGTAAAATTTTTAAATAAATTAAGCAATACAGAAAATTGCGCATTCGCATCGAGCATAAAAATCGCTTTTGGATAAACGTTGCGGTTTTTCGGAACTGCTTGAAAAATTTTATATATTTCTCCGCCCGCGCTTTCTAGTATGGAGTATTTAACATCAAAAAGCCGATAAACGCTTTCATCTATCGGCTCTATGTACTGAGTAGGCTTTGCGCTGGCTATACCAATCATAATCAAAGCTCCCAAAAATAATTTAACAACCCTTACCACTTCGCGCTTACCTTAAACCAAAATCTCCTGCCCTCTTCGGGATACCAGTAGTAGTTGCCGTCATCGGCCATTCCCTCGTCGTAGCGGATATTATCAAAGATATTGTAGGCGGTCAAATTTAGGCTTAAATTTTTATTTACCTCCCAGCTGGCACCCAAATCGACGGTAAAAAGCTTTTTATCGTTTTCGCTTACTTTATTGCCGGGACCGAATTTGACGCTGGTTAGCTCGCTCTCGTAGTTTGCCCCGGCAAAGGTGCTCACGCTTGCGATAGGCTTATACGTTAGCGTCAAATTTGCCGCGTGCTCTGGCGTTGCGGTCAGAGATTTGCCGTCTAGTCGGCTAAGATTGGTCTGGCTAAATTTGACCGGGCCGTTTGGGGTATTGATCGTCGGGTCGCCGGTTTTGATTTTGGAGTTGTTGTATGTGTAGTTGCCGCGCAAATTTAGATTTTTTAGTATGTCGTAGTCTGCGCTAAGCTCGATGCCCCAGACGTCTGCACCGTCGATGTTAAAGTAAGTTCCCCAGCCCGGGCAGTTTACGTGCGGAGCCGTAGCGCACGAGCCAAATGCCGGAATACGGTTGATGCTGCTGCCGTCGGTATCTAGGATTTTATCTTTAAACTCGTTTCTAAATAGAGTAACCGAACCTCTAAAATCGTCGCCGCTATCGTAGTAAGCGCCGATTTCATAAGTTAGGCTCTTTTCGGGTTTTAGGTCTGCGTTACCAAAGTCTACGATCCTCCAGCCGCCTTGTATGGTGCCGACTTCCGGCGAGATCTGATTGACGTTCGGCGTTTTATATCCTGTCGCTACGCCGCCTTTTAGCGTCCAGTTGTCGGTTAGATTATAAACTAGATACGCACGCGGCGAGAGATGATCGTCGTAAAATTCGTTATGCGTGAAGCGACCGCCCAGCGTCAAATAAAGCTTGTCGTCTAAAATTTCCCACTCGTCTTCTAAAAATGCCGCATGCTCTTTCATAGAGTAGGCTTTTGGGTTTCGCAGCACGCTTCTGCTCGAATTTGATACGATAAATGTGGTTTTAACCGTCTGTTTGCTGAAATCATAGCCGAAAGTTAGCGTATGCGAATCTAGGAAGGTGCTAAATTTGGAGTTAAAGTTGTGGTTTTTGACGTCAGCCGGCGTTAAGCTATCAAAGAGGCTCGTTCGCTTCGTCTGATCGTAAATGTAACTCACGTCGGCATTTAAATTTTCAAAATTTCCCAGATATCCTACTCCATAGCTATCTTTTTTGTAGTCGTAGCTATTTAGCAGCCTATTTGTCCTTACGGTTGCCGTCTTGCCGACGGTCCTTGAGTATTCGTGGCGTTCTTGGGAGGCTAGGAGGTAAAATTTATTGTATTCGTCGGGCGTGATCCATAGTTTGGCGCTAAAGTTTTTCTTATCGCTTTCTTGATAGCCGCCCGGATAGCTATCCTCATCGCGTAACTTTTTGTAGCCCCAGAGCTGAAGACCTACATACTCGCTAAGAAGCGGAAAGTTAAGATAAAAGTCCGCTTGGCGCTGCGAACCGATGCCGCTATGAGCCTGCGCGATACCGGATATACTCACGGAGCCGCTAAATTTATCGAAATTTTTCTTCGTGATGATGTTTATGACACCACCCACCGCATCGCTACCGTAAAGCGAGCTCATCGGTCCTCTGATGATCTCGATGCGTTCTATCGCCTCAACCGGCGGGATGAAATTTGAGTTCATATCGCCGGCGCCGCCTTTTGGATTGGCCGCGCTTGAATTTACTCTCTTGCCGTCTATGAGAACTAATGTTTGCGAACCTTCCATGCCGCGGATCGAGATACCGCTGGCGGGTCCGTCCTCGCCGCCTATAACGCTAACCCCTGGAGCTTTTGATGCGATAGAGTGAAGCGAGGTGAAGCTATCTTTTGCCAGGTCGTCATTTTTTACGATTGATATGCTGGCGGGTGCGTTTTTAATACTTTGCGAAAAACCGCTAGCAGTGACTACGACCTCTTCTAAATTTATATTATCTACGGCTTGTAAATTTATTGCGCATACTAGAGAAACGATAGGCGCAAAAGCTTTATTTTTTAAAACAATCATATAAAATCCTTTAGAATACTTAAGATTGATTTAAGTTATCAATCTTTCTTCGCGAATAATAACTAATATGGAATAAATTTAATATTAATTATCGTATACAGATAGAATTTGCCGCCAAAGACTAAATGGCTAATTTAATAAGA
>CALISV010000158.1 GCA_938041615.1 uncultured Campylobacter sp.
TAACCGGGGCTCGAGGGTTCAAATCCCTCTCTGTCCGCCACTACTTCAAGAAATATATAGAAAATCCCCGCAAGTTACAGCAACAAAAAGAAACTACCAGTAGCGTTTTTTGCTGATATTTTCTCTGACTATCCAATAAAAACAGTCCAAATTTACACATCCAATCAGCTAAAATGATATACAATGGCCAAATTATTAGCACGGATCAGTAATCCAAGTTAAAGATAAACCGTATTTTGTAAGCGATAGCGACAATCTAGCATTAAAATAATGTCTAATGGCAGTAAATTTTATCTACGAGTTTTGCAGTAAAGCAGTAAATAAGCCCAAAGGAATTATTATAGCAAGTAGGCGAAATAAGCCTAGCCAAAGCTGCGGCGAGGCGCGACGAGCTAAAGCGATACTTTGATTTTCAGACGACGGATCTTGTGATATATATAAAGTATCGCAAGCTGTTTAAGTCCGTAAAATCAAGCTAAATTTAAACTTGCAGATACTTTTTATTCTATGCCATTTTGGGCGGTTTTGCGCATAAATTCGGATTTTAAAAATATTAAAAAATAAAATTTGCACTAGAAGCGAAATCGAAATAAGCTAGTTTTTTATCCAAATTTAGCTTTGCAAGGGTACTGCAAGTTAAATTTCTAAAATTGGACCGCATTTCAAATAAATAGATTGATATTAAAAAAGCAAAAACCGTTATTTTGCTACTTTTGTTTTTTGTCGATATGAAAATTTAACGAGCGGCTTAGTCTCTCGTATCTATAAACTTGTGTTTGCGCGATAAAATTTACCGCAAAAGTAAGCCGCCCGTTTTTTTATTTATTTTTTTGTGCTACGTAAAAGCTCCATCTTCATCTCGTAGTAGTCCACGCTCATATCGACGTAGTGCTTGTGCGGGTTTTCAAAGCGCTGCTCCTCCTGCCAAATTTCATTTTCGAGCTGCTCTTTTACATACTCTCTGATTTGCGATAAATTTGCCTTTTCGCCAACGCGTTTGCCGTCTTTTACGACTAGATTTTGCAGCTGCTGCGCCGTGCAGCCCTCAAAATACAGCTCCTTCCACGGTTTTTCGGGATCTATGTAGCGGTACGGTTTGGAGAGATCGGGCGTTTCGTCCGCGTTTGCGATGAGGTCGGCTATGGCTTGGCCGTTTTGGTAGATGCGCCAGACCTTTTTTACGCCCGGATTTGTCATCTTTTCTACTGCTTCTGATAGCTTGATGCGAGGGCTAAATTTGCCACCATTCTCGACTGCGACAAGCTTATAAACCCCGCTAAAAATCGGATCGCTTTTGGAGGTTATCAGCCGTTCGCCCACGCCAAAGCCGTCTATCTGCCCGCCTTGAGCCAGGATCGAGGCGATGGTGTACTCATCCAGGCTGTTTGAGACCGTGATCTTGCAGTCTTGTAGTCCTGCGGCATCCAGCATCGCGCGTGTTTTTTTGGATAGATATGCTAGGTCGCCGGAGTCCAGCCTAACCGTTTTTAGGCGTTTGCCCAGCGGCTCTAGCACCTCTTTTGCCGTTTTTATCGCGTTTGGCACGCCGCTATGCAGCACGTCGTAGGTATCTACGAGCAGCGAAGCGGAGTCTGGATAGAGCAGGGCGTAGCGCTTAAAAGCCTCAAATTCGTCGCCAAAATACATCACCCAGCTGTGCGCCATCGTGCCCGTCGTCGGTATACCGAAAGCCTTAGCTGCCAGCATCGTCGCCGTACCGTCTGCGCCGCCGATGTAGGCCGCTCTGGCGCCGTAGATCGCAGCGTCTAGATTGTGTGCGCGCCTAGCGCCGAAGTCAAATACGCTCCTGCCATCCGCGGCCTTTGCGATGCGCCTAGCCTTGGTCGCGATGAGGCTTTGGTGATTTATCTGCGATAAGATCGCGGTTTCTATGAGCTGTGCGTCGATAGGCGAGGCTACGACGGTCATAAAAGGCTCTTGCGGATAGATGATCGTACCCTCGGCAAATGCGTATATATCGCCTCTAAAGCGAAATTTGCGCAGGTAATCTAAAAAATCCTCGCTAAACAAATTTAACGAGCGCAGATAGCTCACGTCGCTCTCGTCAAAGTGTAAATTTTCTACATACTCAATGATTTGCTCAAGCCCCGCAAATATCGCAAAACCGCCGCCGTCTGGCACCTTGCGGTAAAAAACGTCAAACGCCACGCGCGGTTGATCTCCGCTTTTAAAATACCCCTCCGCCATCGTAAGCTCGTAAAGATCCATCACCATGCTGACATTTCTCGCGTCAAACTGCGTCATTTTTACCCTTTCTCGTTAAAATTTGATAATGATATAACCCCGCGGCTTGCGAGACGCTGAAATTTGGCGGAATGATTTTAAACAAATATATTATTTAATCTCATAATATTATCACTTTTTATCGGTTTTTAAGCTCGTTTAGCATATAGTTTTAAATATTTTATTTAAAGAAAATTTT
>CALISV010000159.1 GCA_938041615.1 uncultured Campylobacter sp.
GGACACGATCTGCTCGGGCTAAAAGACGATCAGAAATTTGATCAAAAGCCAGGCTGGGTGCGCGTAAGCCTACACTACTCGCACACGCAAAAAGACGTCGCCTATCTGCTAAAGGCCATCAAAAAAACTATTAAAAAATTTAAAACCAAAAAGGAAAAGAAATGAATAAAATTTTAGCCGCAGCATTGTTTGCTCTTTGCGCCGTTTGCGCGCAGGCAAAGCCCTTTAGCCCCGAGCAGTACGCAAAAGTACTGCGCGAGTACAACTCCGTGGCGGGCGCGAACAACTACTTTGAAAGCGGTAAATTTAAAGAGGAATTCGCTCTTCGCAAAAAATACTGCGACGAGGGTCTAAGAGACGCGTGCGGCGATCTGGGACTGCTCTACGTTACTGGTCTAGGCACGCCAAGAGATAGCAAAAGGGCGGGCGAGCTGCTCGAGTATGCCGCTAAAAACGACGAGTTTAAAGCTATATCGCAGTACTACGAAGCCGCACTTGACATAGCTCGCGCGGCGGAAAAATACCCGGACGACAAGGTGGCGCAGCACCTAGGAGCCGAGTTTAAAAACTCGCTGGAGCAGTGCAAAGCCTACAAGGGCGACCGCCACGTGTGCTTCCGCGCGCTGGTGATTAGCAGCATGCTGCCAAAGGGCAAGGGCGGCCTGGGACTATCGCAGGCTGAGTTTGCCAAGGCGTGGGAGGACATCGTCGTGAGCGACGTCGAGCGCAACGGCATGGACGACTCGAAGGTAAACTCGCTGGCAAAAGAGCTAGAAGGACTATCGGCGCGCTAAATTTGCGGGCTTTTACTGCGTAAATTTGCTTTACTCAAATTTGATCGTGCGCTCTTTCGTCTTTTTGCGGGCGGTTTTGCGTTTGGCGCAAATTCGGATTATTCGTCTCAAATTTGACGCGTCGGCAATTGCTAGGCTTAAATTTGGGTCGATTTTTGGGTAAATTTATCGAGCGGTGCATAATTTGCTTTTGCTCAAATTTGACTGCTTTTTACGGGCAAATTTGGCTCGCTTCCGGCGGCATTTTGCGGCTTGCGGGCTTTGCGGCGTAAATTTGCTAAATTCTACTAGCGCTCGAGCAAATTCGGTCGCCAGGCTTAGAGCCTTTGCTTACGCTTTTTTGCGCGCGGTCAAATTTACGCGCCCGCGCGGGTTTTTGCCCTGCTCAAATTTGACGTATTTTTGTGCCCAGCTTAAATTTGTGCGGCGTTATTTTTTACGAATTTACAAAAACTTTGGAGAAAATTTAGATGCGAGATTCGCGCGAGTTTCAGGTCTTAGCGGGCGAGGTAAAAAACGTGAGATGGAGTGCGGCGACGGATGAGTGCGTTTTTGAGATCGCGGGCGTTAAATTTAACACCAAAATCGCTAAAGAGGGCCTCGTACCCCACGAAAATGACCGTCTAGCTATCGCCTATGACGCGAAAAACGAGGTTTGGAATTTTAAAAATTTGACCTCAAGTAAGTGGCTCAAAAACTACGCTTGGCGCGCGCATTTGATGATTTTTGAGGAGGCGATGATGGGGCTTTTGCCCAATAGCGTTTTTGGTGCTATTATGATTCTGCCGATAGTTTGGCTAGCTCGCCACCTTTCGGATTTTGGATACTTAGTCATTATGTTTGCGTTTATTATTTGCCTGTTTTTATCGTTGCCTTTGCTGTATTTGGACGGCAAAACTCGGACGGACAAGGCAAACGCGTATCTGGCTTTAAGAAAATTTTTAAATGAGATGGATTTGTAAAATGGCGTCAAATTCGCCCGCTCAAAAACGCTGCCAAACGCGGCAAATTCGGCGCCTATTTTAAAATTGGCAGGCGAACGAGCGATTAAATTTATATCGCTCAAATTTCGGGCGCGAAAACTTAAAATTTAAAAGGATTTAGCTTGCAAGAAACGCAAAACGGTTTAAACCTGCTCGGCGGCCGCGCGGGTTCGCTTGAGTGCGTCTATAAAGACAAAAGCGGATTTGATTATAGCTTTAGCTTGGATGGGCAAATTTTAAACGTTCGCTCGCTGCAAAGTCCGCTCTTGCCGATAAATGACGGCGACGAGATGCTGGCGGTTTGCGATAAAAAGGGGCGGGTTTTGGGGCTAAAGAATCGCTCTTTAAACTCCGCGGCCTGGTACGCCTACGAGCCTAGCCTCTTTTTTGCGGTTCTATTTTTCGTGCTGTTTTTGTTGTTTGGCGTGGCCGGCGTTTGGGCGATTTTCTCGGGATTTGACGGACGGCAGCCGCTTTTTGGCACTTTGCTTTTAGTTTTTGGTTTTGGTTCTCTTGCCTTTGCTTGGTTTAAATATCACGGCGAGGCGTCTTTGGGCTTGCGCGTTAGGTTGATGCTTGGCGCCACAAAAGAGCCCAAGTCTAGCGGCGAGGTTAGCGGTATGGTGCGCAATCTAAGGATTTTTGAGACGAAAGAGAAAAATTATTTTAACGTCACGGTCGCTGATACGTTTTTGTGGGGTAGCAGCCCAAAAAGCGCGCTCTGGAGCTAGCAAACGGCGACGAAGCGAGCGTAAAATACGAAAATTTCAGGGTCATAAAGATACGAAATCGCAGCAAAAATCTGACGGCGAAAAAATCGCAAGGCTTTTTTGAGAGGATGTTTTGGTTTAACGTCGATATCGCGATCAGCCTTTGTGCGGGACTTGTTTTACTCTATGCGGGGACGATGGATTTTTGGTTTTCGCCTTTTGCGGGGATTGCCGGCTTGATAATCTTGCTCGGCGGAGTCTGCTTTAACGTGTTTTATAAAAAGGATTAGCCTTTGGCGCACGGACTAGTCGTAAATTTGCGTCTTTTGGCGTGCTGGGCAAATTTGGCGCAGAGACTCAGAATTTGAGCTCGATCGCCGTAAATTTGACGCTAAAATTCGGCTTAAAATTTGAGTAGCGTAAGCAGACTCGTCAAATTTTAAGCCTTACAAAAACGCTTGCAAATTTTGCTGGGCGGTAAATCGCGGAAATAACGGCGATAAAGCTTAAATGTGGCGCAGCTTCCGTGATTTATAGCGAGGTAAATTTACGCGTAGCAAGACTAACTGCGACCGTCAAATTTAGCCTAGATTTCGCAAAAACTCCGCGTATTCTCTAGCGCCGCGCTCTATTTCGCTATCGCTTGATACGTAGTCCACGCCCGGAGTCTCCTCGGCGCCGTAAAATGCGAAAAAATCGCGGTAATCGGCGTGAAAATAGTATTTAAACGCAAGCTCAAACGGCGTAAGAACCTCGCGCAAGCTAAAATGATAGCGTCCTTGCGGGCAGTAGTCGCTCTTTTTGATGCCTGCGGTCACGGCTAGCGCTACCTTGCGCCCCGCTATGCCGTCTGAGCCGCGCCCATAGGCAAAACCGTGCGTCATCACCGCGTCGATCCATGATTTTAAAATCGGAGGGCAGGAGAAGTTGTAAAGCGGAAACTGCAAAACTAGGACGTCGTGGGCCCTGATGAGCTCTTGCTCGCGCGCGGCGTCGATATCGCCGCTCCCGTAAACCTGCGTCAGGTCATGAACGCTAAAGCGCTGCGGCTCTTTGAGGGCCTCTTGCAGCAGGCGTTTGTTTATGACCGAGTTTTGGATGTCTGGGTGGGCTAAGATGATTAGAGTTTTCATTTTTATCCTTTTTGATCAAGCAAATTTTAGCGAACCCGGCTTAAATTTGAACGGAAGTATTTGCGCGGTTTAGCGACATAAATTTGACGTAGATTTAGCTCATTTTTACAAAAACGCTTGCAAATTTCGCAAATTTTCTTTTATGGATGCGGGGCGGTAGAGTGCTGAGATAACGGCGATGTAGTCTGGATTTAGTGCGGCGATTTGCGCGATATTTGCTGCGTTTATGCCGCCGATCACGCAAACCGGGGTACGTAAAATTTCCTTTGCGCGCATTATAGTTTCAAATTTGCAAAGCGGAGCGTTTGGTTTGGTCGGGCTCGCAAACAGTGCGCCAAATGCCGCGTAAGAAGCGCCCTCATCCTGCGCTTTGAGGGCTAAATTTAGATCGTCATAGCAGCTAACACCGATAAAAGCGTCCTCGCCTAGGATCTTGCGAGCGGCCTTTACTCTGCCGTCGTCTTTACCGATGTGCACGGCGTTCGCGCCTATTTTTGCGGCAAATTTGACGTCGTCGTTTACGATAAATCTCGCGCCGTAACGCTCGCAAAGCTCTTTTAGCGCAACAGCTACGCGCTCGTTTTTGGGTTCAAGCTTGGTGCGGTACTGTAAAAATTTCACTCCGCACTCTAGAAGCTCGCGAGTTTGCTCTAGCACGCTGTTTTCGGGCGTTAGGATATCATCCGTGATAGCGTAAATTTCAGCCATTTTCGCCCGCTGCTTTGTGATCTAGCAGCCGCACGCCGAAATTTGAGCCGTGAGCGTTTTTGATCGCGTTTGCGACGAAGGCTTTGGCGCGCCTGATCGCCGTAATCTCGTCTGCCCCGCACGCTAGGGCGCAGGCGATAGCCGTGGCGAAGCTACAACCAGCGCCGTGCATGATCGTAGGATGTTCTAGCGGTTCTCCGAATTTCACGATCTCGCCGCTTTTTTTATAAAGCGTATCCTCGCAAGTCTCGCTTGTTTGCGTGCGTTTTAGCACCACGTCGCAGGGCAGATCCGCACCCAAATTTAACCGCTCGCCGTCAAAATTTAACCCCAAAATGCGCGCTTCGTCTAAATTGGGCGTCACGATGTGGGCGAGGCTTAAAAGCTCTTTTAGCGCGTTTATAGCGCCCTCTTGCAGCAACTTGGCGCCTGATTTCGCCACGCAGACGGGGTCTATCACGGTCGGCACGCTGCGGTTTTGCTCTAGCCAGGCTTTGACGCAGGCTATGAGCTGTTCGTTAAAGAGCATGCCGATCTTTACGGCGTCAAATTTTAGCTCGGCGCAGACTGCTTCTAGCTGCGCGTTTAAAAACTCGGGCGTTACGGGCATCACCGCACTCACGCCGTTTGTGTTTTGTGCTGTTAGAGCCGTGATCGCAGTCGCGCTGTAGCAGCCGTAGGCCTCGCAGGTTTTTATATCCGCTTGCACGCCGGCACCCCCGACGCTGTCGCTGCCTGCGATGATTAGGATATTTTTTTTAGGATTTTTCATTGTTTTGCCTTGAGCGGTTTTGTTAAATTTATCTTTAGGCGAATTTATCTGTCGCCAAAATCCTTGCCAAACTCGACTCCAAGCTCCCTTAAATTTAGGGGGCCGTTTCCTTGCGACTCCATCGGTGCTGGCGGCGGAGTTTGCGGCTGCGTTTGAGTAGGTTGCTCGCTCGCAGGGTTTTGCTCGGTTTGATCGTTTTTGGTTGCGTTATTTTCGGCTTTTTTCGGCTTTTTCTTTGCTTTTTCGTCTTCTAGCTTTTTACCGGTTAGGCACTCGTAAATTTCCGCGTGATTTTTCTTTGTCCAGTCCTCTTTGACCTCGATTTTTTGGTACTCTTTGCTAGTAGGCGCGGCTAGGCCGTTTTTAACTAGGGTTTTGTTTAAGATTCTGCTTTCGTCGCTTACCTCGCATAGCCATCTATCGCCTAGATTTTTTAGCGTGAGTACGTAGTAGTTGCGCTCGGGACGAAATATCTTTTTGATCTCTTTGTCGTAGGATTTGGTGAAATTTTCTAGCTCTTTTTTATCTTTTATGCATTTTGAGCCGTCGTAAAATTTAACGTTTGCAAGCTTGCAAGGGGCGATCACGGCGGCGTTTAGCCTAAAGACAAAGGTATTGTAGTCTAAAATTTTTTCTAAAAACAGGATTTCTTTAGTAACTTTTTCGCGTTTGGATTTGGTTGTTTGGGTGATTTGCATGTCGGTAAACTGGGCGAACGAATTTACCGACAGGAAGGATAAAGCGCAAAATTTAAGTAGAGTAAAAAATGCGCTTTTTTTCATTATTTCAGATCGTATTTTTCTAGCAGTTTGTCGTAGCTGCCGTCTTTTTTCATCTCTTCGAGCGCGGCGTTTATTTTAGCGATTAGATCTGCTTGCTTGCCTTTATTAAACGCCATAGAAAAGCCCTCGCTACCGTCGTTTTCTTTGTAAAATTCTTCAAGCTCGGGATTTTTCTTTAAAAACCCGTAACCGATCGAGCTATCAAGCACGACCGCGTCTATCTTGCCCTTTTTTAGTCCCATGATTAGCGGAACCGGATCCTCGGCAGGCACGACTTTGGCGCCTATGATAGCGTTAGCGGCGATCTCTTGGACAGTGCCTTGTTGTACGCCTACTCTTTTGCCGTTTAGGGCGTCTTTGCTCGCGATAGCGTCGTTGCCTTTAGCGCGCAGGTAGATGTTTTCGGTCGCATAGTAAGCCTGCGTGAAATCGATAGATTTTCGTCTATCATCTGTCGCGCTCATAGCGCTTGCTACGGCGTCGATCTTGCCGGTTTTTAGAGCTGGGATTAGGCCGTCAAAGCTCATATTTACGATCTTGTACTCAAAGCCCGCGCGTTTAGCGAGCTCGGCTACTAGATCCATGTCAAAGCCGGTGATCTTGTTTTGCTCGTCCACGTACTCAAACGGCGGATAGTTGGCGGCTGTACCGATCTTTAGCTCGGCGGCGCCAAGCGTGGCTAGAGCCGCTAAAAGCAGCGCAAAAATCTTTTTCATTTTCTCTCCTTTAAATTTGGTTTCAAATTTAAGCCCGCTACCCGGTGCGGGCTCGCAAATTTACTTCAGGCCGTATTTTTCCATCATCTTATCAAATTCGCCGCTCTTTTTGAGCTCCTCTATGGCGGCGTCTATCTTGCCGATTAGCTCTAGGTGCTTGCCCTTGTCAAATGCGACCGCAAAGCCCTCGGTGCCGTCGGGAAGCTTTAAAAACTCTTCTAAATCCGAGTTTTGCTTTAGATACTCGTAGCCGATCGGGCTATCTGTTAGCACGACGTCTATTTTGCCTGCTTTTAGCGACAAAATCGCAGCCGCTACGGTCTCTGAGGGCACGGCTAGGTCGCCGCAGATAGATTTAGCCGCGGTCTCTTGCAATGTGCCTATTTGCGCGCTTATTTTTTTGAGGTGCATATTGGTCGCATTTACGTCGGTGCCTTTTTTGCGGATGAAAAGATTATCTGAAAAATAATAAGGCTTCGTAAAATCAACAGATTTTCTTCTCTCCTCGGTCGCGCTCATGCCGCTTAGCGCGGCGTCTATCTTGCCTGTTTTTAGAGCGGGGATCAGTCCGTCAAAGCTCATATTTTGCACGTCAAATTTGACGCCGATTTTCTTACCGACGGCCTCTATCATATCGATTTCAAAGCCTACGATTTTGTTGTGCTCGTCGATGTACTCAAACGGCGGATAGTCTGCGCTCGAGCCTACTTTTATCGTTTGCTGTACCGCTACAGGGGTTGCCTCGTTTTTTACTGCGGCGTCTTTGCTTGCTTTTTCATTCGAGCTTTGACCGCAGCCTGAAAGCATCAAAGCGGCGGCTACGAAAACGAAAAGTTTTTTAAATTTGCCGGCGGACAAGGCCGCAACGATGTTTTGTGACATTTTGACCTCCTTTTAGTGGTTTAAAATTTTACCTAGAAAATCCTGCAAACGCTGATTGCTAGGGTTTTCAAATACGTTTTTAGGCGTGTCGTCCACGGCTATTTTACCGCCGTGCATGAAAAATATCCTATTCGCCACGTTTTTAGCAAAGCCCATCTCGTGGGTAACTACTAGCATCGTGATACCCTTTGCCG
>CALISV010000160.1 GCA_938041615.1 uncultured Campylobacter sp.
CCGTTAAAGACGCTTGCGAGACAAGCCGTTACTTGCCGTTAGGGTTGTAAGCGTACGTGCTTGATATACTTCTCAGCCTCTCCACCGCCTTTTTGATATGCTCTATCGCATAGTCGATCTCTTCTTCGGTATTAAACCTCGATAGCGATAGCCTTAGCGCCGTGTGCGCCAGATCGCTACTAGCGCCGATGGCTTCCATTATCGGGTTGCTCTCTAGCGTCTCAGATGCGCACGCCGAGCCCGTAGACGCGGCGATACCGGCCTGATTTAGATCCCACAGCATCGCCTCGCCCTCGACGCCTTTTATGGCGGCCAGGATGGTGTTTGGCAGCCTGTGAGCGCGGTTTCCTACGACTGAGACGTCTGGCAGCTCTAGCAGCGCGTCCTCGAGTTTATCGCGCAGGCGTCTAACGTGCAGGTTTTCAAACTCGATTAGTTTGTTGCTATTTTCCAGCGCTTGCGCCATACCGACGATGCCCGCGACATCTAGCGTTCCGCTACGTCTGCCACCCATATGCTCGCCGCCGTGAAGCAGGCTCGTTAGCTTTTGCGAGTCCTTGATATACAGGCCGCCCACGCCCTTTGGTCCGTGAAATTTATGCGCCGAAAAGCTCATAAAGTCCATGCCCATCTCGCGCACGTTTATCTTGATCTTGCCGACGGTTTGCGTCGCGTCGGTGTGAAATAGCGCGCCGTGCTCGTGAGCGATCGCCGCGCACTCTTTGATCGGGAAAATGGTGCCCGTTTCGTTATTTGCCCACATGATGCTAACGAGCGCGGTTTTGTCGTCGATGAGCTTTCTTAGGTCGTTTGGATCGAGTAGGCCGTTTTCGTTTACTGGCACGCGGCTCACGCGAACGCCGTATTTTTTGAGCGACTCAAAAGTCGCCGCGATCGCCGGATGTTCGACGGCGCTGATTACGACGTGATCCTTTTCTTTATTTAATATATGATCGAAAAATACGCCCTTAGCCACCCAGTTGTTGCTCTCGGTGGCGCAGCTTGTTACCACGATATCGTCGTTATCGCTTGCGTTTATACCCGCATAGAGCTGATCCATCGCGCGGCGAAGCGCAGGGTGCGTCTCGGAGCCGAATTTATGCAGCGAGTTTGGGTTGCCGTATTTTTCGCAAAAAAACGGCTTCATAAGCTCGAAAGCTTCGGGATCGACCATCGTCGTGGCATTGTTGTCTAGATATACTCTCACGCTTGACCTTTATCAATTAGGATATATTTTATCCCTTTTATTTTCGCGAGGATAATATAACAAATTTTATAAATTTTTGATTAAAATTTTAGCTTAGTTTTTTCAAATTTAGCCGGTTTTTGATAGAGTTTATATATTGAAATTCCTTATCAAATGAGCAAAATATCGCCGTTTCGGCCAAATTTAAGATAAAAAGATAAAATATATCCTAAACTTAGTTTGATTTCTTAAGGTTTTAGAAAATTTAAAAATTAAAATTTTCATATTTTGGGTGTAAATCGGCGAAAGAAACCTAAATTTGATGCGGCAAAAAGGCAAATTTG